>CAJLWO010000059.1 GCA_905210435.1 uncultured Bacteroidales bacterium | reverse complement strand
TAATCATCTATGAAATTGCCAAACAATTAGTTGGCTATTTTCTGAATAGCCCTAAATTATTTAATCGTAATACGCCGGATGGAAATTCTCGTCAAGCAGTTGCTGTATTTCATGTTCCGGATATAGGCATTTGCCGCATATCATATAATACGAGAGTATTCCCCGGTCACGGTAGTTCTGTATCGTGCGCCTCGTCACTTTGAGGCGTTCTGCAACTTCTTTGTCATCGAGGAAACAGATACCTCCCAATACAGGATGATGGCTGTCTCGGATTATACCGACGGCTTCAAATGCGTTCTGGGATTGTGTACGGGCTGCGATAATACGTCTGTCCGATTTGGTTATAATCTCATTCCCCATAGGCGCCCCTATTATAATTGATACCTTTACGCTCCATGTAACGGATAACTTCGGTGACAGGATACCTGATGCTTCCGTCATCAATTCTGACATAGCCTATCTTACCGCCGTTGCGGAGGGATTGCAGGGTTGTCGAGCCTATATGGAGAAAATCGCAGACCTCGGCAGAAGTCATCATGTCGGCAGTTTCCTTTCGGCGCAAGCGATTTGCCAATACTATGACCATATTGCATAGAAGCTCATGCTCGTCAAGGATACAATCGAGAGTCTCCTCCTCAATCAATAATACTTCCATAAGTAATTTGGATTTAGTGGTGGTGTGGATAAGAGCTGTAAAAAGGCAGCGGGTATCCCTCCCGCTGCCTCACCACTAAATCCACAATCAAAAATAAAATTTATGACTGCGATTCAGTGGCAAAGTTAGCGATTTCTATCCGATTTTCGGCTATGTTGGGCCGATTATTTTTGATAGAAATGCGATTTACAGCGGATTGCAGGGTTTTACTCTCCGGCTTCGGGGTCGATTGTCTCTATCATGCACAGCAGGGAGCCTGAGAAGTCCTCGATTACCGAGCGTCCGGCCTGGTCGCCTTGATAGAGGTCGTTAGCCTCGAACTGCCATGTGAGCAGCATCTCGGCGAACTCGTGGCCGGCAAACTCGTCATAGACATACTGGCCTTCGGGCGAGAGATAAACATCGCCGCCGTCGAGGGTGACGAGTCCCTTGCGTATGAGGCTGTCCAGTGCGCTGCCGTAGTCGCCGGTTTCCAGCGTGTACGGTACGCTGGTGTGCATCATTTCATCGACATACTCCGCTTTTGAGGTCACGGCGCACATCACATCGGTGAAGGCGTTGGATTCGGCTACCGGGGCATCGCAGGGATATACCGCCGCGTCTGCGATTGCAACACCTGTCTGGAACGTGCCCGTCTCGGTCACTTCATACGCTTCGCCGGTAAGCTCCCACTGGCGGTAGAACACGGCTTCGCCTATCTTGAACTCCACGGTGGCATACTTGCGGCTCGGCTGTTGCTCCACAACCGCCTTCATGCGGTTGAATATGAGCCAGTAGAGCTGCTTCTCCTTTTCAGGCAGTTCCTGATCTATGGCGCGGAGGGTGATTATCGCGTGGTGGTCGATGGTCGCGTCGTTCTCGCCCCAGCGGTAACCGGGCGTGTCGGGAAATACCGTCCGGATATGTCCACGGAGCTTTTCGGGCAGATGTGAGCAACGTGTCAGGGGCGACGAGATAAGCCCCCTGTCATAAAGGCTCTGTGCCAGTCTGAGAGTATGGGCGGGCATGAAGCCGAGATTGTTGAAGGCGTCCATCTGGAGCGTGAGCAGCGTGTGGAAACGGATATTGAAACGGTCGGTCTCATCAACCGTCAGCGTGGCCGATACCGTCTCACCGACAGGGATTTCATCGGCGACTGCGAGGGCGTCTTCCTCGGCCTCCCAAACGGCTTCGGATTCAAATCCCTCGCCGCCGTTGACATTCACACGGATTGAATGTCCGTCGGGGATACCGTTGAAATCGTCGAAACGGCCGGTAAGGTCGCCCACATAATCGAGGGCGATTGCCTCCTGACGGGTAAGGTCGTATTCGGGCAGTCCGATATGGAGAAATGTCTGGTTGATGTTGTATGTGAACATCAGATCCATGCCTTTCGATACAAGGCCGGTCTGTGCGAGGCGGTGCAGGTGTCGCCCGGACTCGCGGAAGTGGAAGGCCCCGCGTATGGCGCCGTAGCTGAGGCGCGTGAGCCACATTCTGCTGCGGGGGCATCCGACACGGAAATGTCGGCAGATGTTGAAGAAGCGTGCCTGTGCGTCGGCTCCGCCGTCGGAGGCGAATACCACTTCCCCGGCTGCATGGAACAGGGGTTTGAGCTGTCGTTCCAGCTCTTTCATCGTCACCGACATACGGAACTTGTCGGGCATGAAGGGATATTCTCCATCTGCCAGTTCGCACAGCGGAGTCTGGCGTATGAAACGGGGCGGGATGTTGGCGACGGTGACGGTATCTGATGTGTAGATTCCGCTGACGGCTTCGGTGTTCGCGCCCAGAGAAAGGGCGACGGTCTTGGTGGCGAGAATGTTCTCGCAGATAATAAGAATCATAAATTTAATGTGGGTTTAGGGGTGATTTTATGAAAGTCACGGGGACGGTCGCCCATCCCCGTGACTTGGGGATAGTTGTGTTTGGGTTGACACGGTTGGCCGCAGGTTGGGATACTTATAGCCTTGCTGTGGACATAGTGGTTGGAATTGCGGCTATGCGGCGGCAATCATGTCGGGTGAATCGCAGTATAAAACTGATTGTGGAATATGCGCGGTGAGTGGCGGTCAAGGCTTGGGGCCTTTGGGCTTACGCTGCTGCCTCTGCTGGTTTTCGTCCTTCGGGGCGGTCTGCCCGCGCTGGAGTGGCTCCTGCACGTTCTTGGTTGCCTCGTTGGTCGCCCCGTTGTTGTTCACTGCATACTGGGTCTTGCTTTCCTCGGCGATGCCCACGACCTTGTCGCGGTCGGGATATACCCGCGTGGTCTCTGGCTGACGCTTTTCGGGATTGTACTGGAAATAGACGGTGCAGTCGTTGCCGAATTTGTCCTTGGTCTCGCCTACGAGGACTTTCTTGCCTGCGAGGTAATCGGCCTGCTGCTGTTCGTTCAGCGGCAGCTTGCACCAGTGTTCGAGGCGCTTGACGGAGCCGTCGGGATTGTGCCATGAATCCCGGACTTGCTGTTGCTGGGAACTGTTCTGTTCCTGCTTCTGGCGGTAAACATCGGAATTGACGAAAACGATGTCGCGTTTTGCGGCGTTATATTGCAGGTCGGCGGTGAATTTGGCACCGTTGGGTAGTTCCACGTGCTGTTCACGTATCATGCCGCCGTTTTTGAGTATGCCGATGGCCTGCATATCGAGGTTGATGTTGGCGACTTTGGGCTTGATGTAGATTTTATCCACCGGCATGGCCTCTATCTCATTGGTGAGCCTGTCGATGCTCACGAGGCACTTCTTCGTTTCCCCTGTCTTGGGGTCGGCAAGTTCAACTACTTTGCCGAGATTGCCGGTCTTGCGGAGTTCCGCCTTGTCCTCCTTTGTGAAAGTGTAGCCCTTGAATTCCTGATCGAGCTGCGGCTCATTGCGGATGAAGTGAGGCACGAGTGAATATGAGCCGTCGGGGTTGGTGCGGAACGAGAGCTTCGCCTGAAGGGAGTATGTCTCGTCGCCGAAACGGGGCGTGACTGTGAATAGCTGCGGCGACTTGTGATTATATACCATCTGGTCGAGGGCCCCTGATTTTTCAAGGTCGTCGCGCTTTATGCCCCACTGCTGTTCTATTTTGTCCCAGTCGATGCTGTCGCGGTCGATAGGCGGCTGCTTGATGCCGGTCGTTTCCGGCTGCTGTGTCTGAGCCGGGGCCTGTTCCTGCTTCTCTGCCTGTGCGTTGGCTTTCAGTTCAACTTCGTAAGGCTTGAGCATTTCGGCATTGTCGCCGGGATTCTTGATTATGTCTGCCATTGCGGGGCCTACGAGGTCATATTTGTCTTCCTGCAATCTGAAGAAGCTGAACAGCGTGGGGTTCCTGGCCTGCCGCATAAAATTCGACATGAACGCTTCGAGGGGGTTCTGCCCTTTGTTGAACTTTATCAGTTCGCTTAATGGCGTGGATTTGACATCAGCCATCTTGGGAGTGCCGTCGGGATTCTGCCCTACGACTGCTCCCACCTGCCCGCTTGTGTTGTCGCGGGCGATCAGCACTTCCTGCTGGTCGGGAGTTTGGTCCATAATGAATTTATGATTTAGTGGTGGTGTGGTTGGCGTTTCCGCCGTTGGTTGATTTCTTCTTCACAGTCTTATAGTCTGGATGGGACGAACTGATGAAGGAGTTTTCGAGAAACCTGTCGAGGTCGCATTGAAGCACAAACTTGATATTGCCCTCTATACTCTCGTAAACCTTGATTTTTCCTGCGTCGCGGTAGCGTCTTATTGTTTTCTCGCTGACATCAAGCCCGGTTACGATGTCTTCGAGAAGAATAATCGGCTCTCCGTGAAAATATAATCGCGGTCGGTTTCCCGTCGGGTACAGGCCGGGACTTCTGGCGCGCTGCTCCACAAGTGAAACGTATGCGTTTGCGGCGGTCTTGAAGTCCGCCTCGTGCGTGTCGTTCTGTTGCATGGGCTCAGTCGGTGGGTATGTCTGTTTTGCGGAGCGCCGGTACATCGAACCCGATAACCGGGCCGAGTATCTTTGCGGCGGCGATGAGAAACATCGAGCCTAACATCCATGCCTTCGCTTCGTCGGGCATACCGGAAAGCGGATTGAAGCCGGACTTGCGGGTTGCTGACTTGCGCCCGTTGATGCGCTTTCTCTGTTTGGGCTTCTTGCTGAAGCCCGCAGTGTTTGGAGGAGTTGTTGCTTCCATACGGTTATATGTGTTTTGAGTTAGACTTGTCGAGGATTGCGCCTCGTTTGCAATTATAACCGACTGGATTTTAGAAAGGGCGATTTAAGGAGTGTTAAAGTTGTAACAAGCTGAAATAATGCGCCTTTCAATAATAGAATAATAGTGATGTTAAATCTTGACTGTTGGCGAACAACCAACCGTGTTTTTCCAAAGGTAAAGGATTTGAGTGCTATAAATGGATTAGACCAAGACAAAAAAATAGCGCGTAATCAGTACATTTTCTGATGACGGCTTCTGGACTTGCCTTGAAAGAAAAATGGTGACTACGCGCTATGCAGTAAGCATAGCACAGTATCACACAATGTCTTCTTTCGATTCAAATTGTCCAGATTTTCATCAGAAACAGTTGCGGAACTATGTTATCCTATATTTTGACACGGCTGACTCTTCAGCCGATATTATTTGCTATTTTGCGACTGCAAAGTTAGCAAATTTTCATGAGGTTGTCAAGCCTCAATTTCTCCGTCGCGGTTGATATGGTGCTTTTTACGGAGCTGAATCAGTGTCTTTTCGGACACATCCAGCAGTTTCGCGGCACCTCTCCATGTGCCCGCACGGATATAGGCCCTTATGATGCGGTCTTTCTCAGCTTTCGGATTGCGGTGTGTCAGGTCTTCGGCTGTTTCCGGCTGGATGTCGCTGAAAACGAGATCGTCTGCCGAGATGGTATCGCCGTCGGCATGGAAGGCAGCCATGAGAATAGTGTCTTTCAGTTCGCGTATGTTGCCGGGCCAGGGATAGAGTTTCAGAGCCTTGATTGCCGATGCGTCGAGCCGCTTTCTTGTCTGGGATGTCTTATGTGCATATATTGCGAGAAGATAATCTGCAATGTCCGGAATGTCCTCGGTCATTTCGCGCAGCGGCGGCACTGTTATTCCAGACTGGCGCAACATATAGAAAAGGTTGTCGCGGAAATCTTCCTCGGTAAGCATCTTCATCAGTGTGCCATTGGCAGTGCATATCATCCTCACATCTGGGTGCTCCTCCGAAAGAATGTGCAGGAACACCGACTGTTTCTCAAAATTGAGAAGCTGGATATTCTTCAGGATGATTGTACCTCCTGCGGCGTTCTGAAAGTAGCTCTTGATGCGGTTATACATCTCGTTACGGTCGGATTTGGGGTCGTGCAGACCTACCAGCTCCGCGCCTCCGGCCTCGATTACCGTTATAGGCTTCTGCGTCCGGGAACTTTGGAGATAGATTTGCCGTGCAATCTGTTCCTTGCCCATACCGCTTTCACCGAATATGATGCAGTTGGCATTGGTCTGGGCTATGCGCCCGATAGACTGTTCAATCTCCTTGAACTTCTCGCTCCGTCTGGGAATCAGCGCATTGTCAAGTTGAATCACAACGCTTTCCGGCTTGGCATATTTGCCAACCGTTTCGATGAGCTGTTTGTCGATAGCCGGTCGCTGGATAACATCCACGGCACCCCCATCGCGCATCACCGAGAGAAGATCCACGGCATTCATGTTATCCACTACGGCAATCACCGGGAATTTGTATCCCTCGCGCTTTTGCCAGTTGATTAACTCTTGCGCAGTGCCGTGGGCGAATTTCATCGCCGTTACCACGACCGCGCCGGGCGGCAGTTTCGCCACCTCGTCCTTTGCAGCCTCCATACTCTCGACTGCTATCGGCTCGTAGCCGGCCCGCGTGAGCAAGCCCGACATAAGCCGACGGTCAGAGTCGGAGGCATCAACGATAAGAACTTTGTTCATGTCTGTTGTTGATTGGGTTAAACATATTGTATTTCATTTTGGGTTTCTATTTCATCAATAGCCCCCGGCAACGATTGCCGAGGGCCGGAGGTTTGTATGAAAAAACTGTTTACGGGTTGGGGAATTGTATTGAGGGAATCGGAAGGTCATTGCGCCGGATGAATTTCTTGATGTCATCGGGGACACCTTTCTGGTGTGGCCTCAGCCACATTTCCGTCGGTGTCAGTTTTACGACTATATAATATTCCGTTGCATCCCATAAATTGTCACTGTCGGGCGCATCATACCAAGTGAGTTCAAGACGCGGTTTCCCGTCATCTTCATTCGCAGGATCTGAAACGTGCCAAGTATATCGTTTATAGAAATCGGCTGTTCCGTCTGGCAAAAGATAATATGAGACGAGTCCGCCCCACGACCAAGTGTTTTCGCCGTCGGTAGTAAAACGGTATATAAGCGGATTATCATTGCTCCCGTCCTCAACTAATTGCCATTGCCCTTTGATTAGTTTGGTATCAGGATAGTCTGGAGCATCATCATCGCAAGCACTTAAAATAAGTGCAAGGAGAGGAAGTAAAAATAGAAACAGGTTCTTCATCATACGTGTTTGAAATTATTTCAGGATTGCAGATCCGGCTGATTCAGACTCTGATATTTCGTTGTTGCGTTTCACTTTCTTGCCGTATGGGAATGTATATGACAGTGTGAGCTGAATAGACCGCGCAAAGCTGCTTGACCAAACCCAACCGTGTGCAGAATAACGATTTGAGTCAAAATCAGCGTAATATCTGTTGCTGTTGAACCAGTTGCGGAATTGCAGTCCTGCCTTGAAATCGCCTATAGCATAGTTTGCCAATATGCCGTATGTGCTTTTGTAATGATAGCGGAAACCATAGTCGAAAGGCGCTAAATTCCTGTTAGGTGTCTGATAATACAAGATGAATGAAAAGTTCCTGAAATAATAATTGGCTTGCACATTCGCGGCAATCAGATTCATTGATTGAGCATCGATTCCAGAAGCAACCATACGTTCTACCTGTCCCGACGCTTTGAGCGATAAGGAATTGTCGAACAATTTGAGAGTAGCGGACAGATAACCCGAATATCTGTGAAAATCGCCACTGTTAATCTCTTTGCATATCAATCCGTCATATCCCGACATTGAGAAATAATCATGGGCGGTTTTATTCAGGAAACCATTATATTCAGCAGTCGCTGAGAAACTTAGCTTATTCGTGGGTATATAAGTATATGATGCGGATGCCGTGATGAAGGTGGTGTTGCGCAGTTCGGGATTGCCTTGCAGCCACAGCAGTTCATTGCTTTGAACTATTGCTGAGTTTGAAGAAGCTGGTGTCGGGTGGTTGTTTCCCCACCAGCCCTCGACAGACGCCGAATGTTTCTCGTTGATTTTGTAATTAAGTTGTAATCCAAGTCGCGGATTCCATTGTTCCAAAGTATTGACGCCGTTCAACCGTCCGATCACATAGGACGCTCCGACGCGCGAGTACAAGCTTAGACCGCACTGCCAGTTCTGCATATATTCTAAAAACAGCATATTTTCAGATGACAGGAGTTTCTGCAATCCATTGTAAGAACCTTCATAATTGGTATGATAGATGGTGTTGAAAGTCATTAATGAGGTGCGGAAAGTGTTGTTGTGAGAGAATTTCTTTGAATACTGAATTATCATCGTCGGCGCATACGAAGTTTCCTTGTTATTGTTTATAATCGGAGCAAGGCTGCCAAGCTGATATGTAGAATTTCTTCGGGTACTACCGTAAGCGAATTTCCATGATGCAATCAGTGTATTGTTTTTCGGCATCGCAAAGTAATAATATCCTCGCAGACGGGGCGTAATTGTCTGAGCGGACTCTCTGGATAAAGACGATGAAGCAGAGAAAATATCCTGTGAGTAATTGACAGATGATAAATCGCGCTCCAAAGGAGTTGCCATGCGGTTAAAAGAAACAGAGTGTATAATTTCGATGTCTTTTGTTTCGTATGCGGCACGGAAAGTGGCAGACTGAGAATTGCTCTGTTGAAGATAGTTCGCGCCCGATTGCGATGTCCGAGTAACGGCATCTACATGGCGGTCGCCTACAGATATATCACGGAATGTCTCGATATTATAGCTGTTATAGTTGTCGTTATGAGTAATGCTACCGGTGGCATTGGCATCAAAAGTCCAGTTTTTGTTTACAAATTTGGAGTACAATATGCCATCGCCGCGGTCGATGTTGAGCGTTGTGCCTTTAACAGTAAGTTTGGTGTAGCCTCCCCACTCGTATTTGCGCATAACGAAGTTGATTACATTAGCCTGACCTCCGAAGCGTGGATCTTCGGGATATTGCAGTACCTCGACATGAAGCACATCTTCAGGGCGCAAGCCCTGTAAATCTTCATCTGTCGCCTCATTGAAATCAATAAATATAGCAACATCTTTTCCGGCGTATGTCTTTACAGACATGGTTCCCGGAGTTATATTGAGCTGTGGAATATTCATAAGTTCCAAAAGGCGAGTGGCATCAGTGGCTGTTTTCTTGATTCGTTTTGTCGGTGTATATGCCACACCACGGTCTATGACACGCTGAGTGCGGGCTTCGACAACAACCTCGTCAAGTTCTTGTGTCTTTACGCTGTCGGGCGATTCGTTCTGTGCCATTGCCACTATCGTTATAATAGCGCAGTAGATTGTTGTAATGATACGGTTATTCATAAGTGAAATTATTAATACTGCCAATGTAATTGTTTCTAAATATTCTGATAGCGTTTATGTTTTTTGATATACAGGCAAAGGAATACAATCCCGCCAGACAAAAGCACACACACCAACAAGGGTAATCGGTCAATCGAGTGTAGGAGTCCGACACCGCAGATTATACATACCAGAGCAATGATATGATAATAGTTTGACAATAGTTTCCCACGACTAATCTCCTTTATATAGTGAGTCGGCACATCGGGATATTCCGACATATACCGGGATACATATCTCGACAGAATTACCGGATAAAGGAAACCGCAGATGAATGAGCCGCACAATCCGGCTACCGCAAAATACAGATAGAGCCTCGATGAATAAAGGAAGTTGTCAATACTTCCGGCAATGTATCCCACGAGGTGTATCACGCCGACAATCGCGCAATATCCAAGACCAGTCAGGAGTCCGTATTTAAGGGATTCTTTCATGAGTAATTTTTGTTGTTTTACAATGCAAAATTACTCCAATCCAAGGACTCCTCAAACTACATCACCTTGCATTTGCTCTTATAAGTCACTGATAATCAATGGTGGTCAAAAATATTTTCTTGCATCACCTTGCATACGGGCGAATTACTCGAAATATCGGAGATATTCGGCCTTGTATGGAGAGTCGCTACCGGAAATCACCGACTTCAGGCGAGATTTATGGACATAGACATTCCTTAATTCCATGCCGGTGAAAATACTGATCGAAGGCAGGGAGAATCCGCAGAAAAGATAAAGGGCAAACCGGAAACGTGATTTGGACAATTTCGGGAAATCGGCTTTGAAACGATCCATCAGTCCGTTGTTATATCCGTTTACAATTTCGGTCAGTTCCGTAATCGTTTCATCGGAACTGAAATTACTGATGGATTCCTTGACCTCTGCGAATATACGTTTCTGTTCCTGTCCCGTTTCCTTTGACTCAAAGTAAGAAGATGCGAGTCCGTCAAGAAGATGAAAACGGGTCTGGAACAATTTTTGGATTCTTTCTTTCGCCTCGTTCTGTTTTTGTCCGTTTTCAAAAAGGTTTTGCTGCAAGGTCTGGATTTTAAGCAAATCATTCTCATGCTCAATCCTCAATTTCCTCACCCACATCTGATATATGATTATCAGCAACAGTATGACGCCGAGCGCAATCCAGACGAAGCGTTCCTTTTGCGTTCTCTCTTGCAGAACATTCACCTCAAGCTGATGTTTCTTGTCTGCGAACAACAGATCTTGGGTGAGAAGTTCATTCTGGTATCGTTCAAGCATCGCGGAGTAGTCCTTGTATAGATTCAATGCCTGCTCATAGTTCCCCTGTTTTTCAAGAATGTCAAGTTTCACCGCCGCATATTTCAAGGAATCGGGAGTATTGGGTGCCGGATTGACTGATGAAATAAAATCCATAGCTTCGTCCAATTCACCTATTTTTGAATAGCCACGGGCAAAATCCATCGTTTCATCGTGTCCTAACTCAAAGTCCTTGTAATTATCTAAAAATGTTTTTATTTCATCGGGAGAGCAAAAATCTATCGTGTATCCCAGCATGGCCGGAAACAGGGACGCTTCGCCATCAGGAAATTCTCTTATCAAAGGGACACAGACCACCATGACGCTGTCTGCCGCCGCTTTGTCATCCATGATGACATATCCGTTCAACGCTTTGGCATAGCTGTCAATTTCAAGAATATGCCTGCCAATTTTTCCATATAATTTTGCCGCTTCAAGATTGTTAGCCACAAAATCCGATGTCTTATACTGTCTTAAATACAATGTCCCCTGAGCCACAAGGAGGTGCGCGAGTGTCAGGGTGTCGGTGACACCGGTTATTTCCCGTGCATTTATGAAAGAAAGCATGGCGTTATCTTCATCGCCCTTGTTCTGATAGATACGACCCTGATAGTAGAATGTCGTTAGCTTTTCATCGGGAGTACCTTTATCAATATAATAATCAATCGCGGGCTGGAGGATATCAAATGTGGTTGTGTCGATATAGTTCTTGTCGAGGGCCTGCGACATCAGCAACGCATATCGGGCTTTCCCCTTGTCCGAACTTAGGGATGAACGGTCTATGCCTTGCAGAATAGCTAACGCCGAATCGGGATGCTGATTCATCAGTGCCTGCGCACTCGTCAACCGTTTCTCTGCCTCCGAATTGTCAGTGCATGAAAATACAGAGCCTGTAATAAAAGCTATTACAAGCACCCATAAAAGACTATATGTCGATACAAAGTTTCGTTTAGTCATATTAAAAAGCAGGCCGACAAACAGCCTATGCTAATGCAAAGTTAGCTAAAATTCCTGACATTAGGGGTATTATGCCGTGTCCATTGCTCAATGGTCTCACGAATGTCGCATAAAAACGGCCTCTGACAACGATGAAAAGTACAGAATCCAGCAGCGGCAAACTTATTCCTCTCCGAAGCCGCCGACATCAAGAGCGTGATGCGGAGCTACGGAGAGACCTCCGAGCAGCAGAAAGCAGTCGGCGCATGGCTCTGTGGCTATGCGGAACACCGACAGCCCTTTGATGAAATAAAACATCGCCACACACTCAATGAGGTTGGCGATGTCGCGGAAGGTCGGTATGACTGGAAGATTGACAGAGGGCGAGGTGGAATCAGCTTGTAATTCTGTTATAACTTTCACATATAGTTTTCAAGTTCAATGGCTAAATCTTCAGCGAAAGTATTTACACCTACAATTTTACCTCTATCTCCATCCGAAACAGGAAACACGCAAATTGACATTCCATTCTCACAAAGAGAATCAACCAGTTCATCTGCGAATTTTTCAAGCCTAAATCTTATTGTCATGTAATCATCGTCTTTAGATAAAGCCGAGATATAGTTTTCTGCATATTCTTGAAAAGGCCAAATAGGAAGCATACTCTGTCCTTCTTCCTGAATACTGATAAAATGTCCAGCCTTTGTTGTCAGAATCCATAAGCAATCATTATCCGCAATCCGTTTCAGCGAATAACTATATCTTACATCTTGGCTTTTGCTTAATATTGCATTTATTTCCTTATCAGTCAGTTTCATCGCTTTCCTCCTTTCCTCCATAGACAAATGAACAGGACAAGTGCTATGAAATAATTAATCCAAAGGGATGCCGACAATGCATCAGCCCTCAAATACATCCTACCGATTATATCAGGAATATCGTATGGCTCTATTATATATTTCAAATCCACATAGGTATTGGCACATAAGAGCAATTCGTAAATGCCAATCGCTCCAAAGGTTATAACACCTACTATTTTTTGCCACTTTTTCATCTATCTTCTATTTTTTCTTTTTGACAAAGGGATATTCCTCTCCACAAGCTTTTTCTTTTATAGTATAGATATAGTCCTTATCTTCAAATGTATCGTCATCTATCTGTCGGAATGTTGGAGCATCAATGTCATCAAGCAGCTTGCGAACATAATACACATTCTTATTGTCAGCGGCTAAACGACTATGATAATAAAATCTGGCATTTTCTACATCCAAGGAGTCTTTAAGGAAAGGTTTACCCCAGAGAAACAACATGTCATTGACCCTGTATTTGCCTACACCAATCTCCTCAAAATGCTGCACATCTATATCTTTAAGAATTATTGAGTCGCCATATATAATATTTCTGCCATTACGGAAATATTGATAACCGGCCTCAATGGGTCTTTGCAAGGAATCAATACGGTGTAAATCCCACTTTCGGCTCACACCATTATATAGTGTTTTATAAAGAAAGTCTTTATCTACAAACCAGTCTTCGCCAAAAATTTCAAAACTGTTTCTGTCCACATCAATTCGTTGGTCGTAGTGATAAATAAAGTCCTTGTCGCGCATCCATTCATCTTGAAGTTCGCCAAGTCTGTAGATAAAATATTCGGCGGTTTCGACATCTATGCCACTGTGTGAAGGCCTGATATAATCTTCATCATTTGAAGAATCGCGTATATAGACTCTGTTTTTATCAACTGCAACTCCATGCTGATTGATATGAAATGAGTTTACATCTGTATTTCTTACAATCTTATCGTCATGCCATACATAATTGACATCTTTTGCCCATCCCTCGGCCAAAACCTTGAAGGTCTGCTCATCTACATCATCCAAATATCCCCAGCTACCATGATTGAACAGTGCGGGAGCATTTTCAACTGAGATATAATATATTCCAAAGACGTTTTTGTAGTAGGTATAGTAATTGCTGTCAACCTTACTTCCGCGCGGTATCGGAAATCCAAAGAATAAAAGCATACAGAAGTATAAGCCTATCAATGAGGCTATGACTATTACTATTATCGACGATTTATTTGCACCTGGTCTTTTCATCGCTTGCCTCCTTACTTTCGATTCCTTACTGAGTGCTTCGGAGCTGGCCTGACAGCGTCATTCGGCATCATATTTTCAAGCATATATCTGAATATGCAATTGTTGTTCTGTTCTAATAAATTATCTATCGTTAATTTGCCGTGAGGGAGTGTAAAGTTTAAGTAAACCGACTTCCCTGAGTTTTTGAAATCATAACTCTCGTTATCACTATCTTTAACGTTAATGACAACATTTACATAGGCAACTGATGCCTGTTCCTGCCATTTTACAAGATCCTTGCAAAAGTCAATGAATATGGAATCCGTTGTGCTATACCCGTAAATCGGTGTCAGATACCCACTTAATGTGTCTTCTGTGTAATCCGCAGGACACGACATGAAGACATTAAACTGAAAAGCATCTGTCAGGGGACTGCTTGCGCTGTATTCGATTGTAGGTCGATTGTTGTCTATGTTGGCGAATTCTTTATCAAAATAAAATGGAGGCAATGCTGGTGCATTTTGAAATGACAACCGAAGTTTGTCGATTGAACACCACCAATCATGAATAAAATTCTGGAGTTCTCCGGTTTGTATCGCTTCTTTTAACGTATCCACAATATTGACAAGCACATCGCAATTAGATGATTCATCTGAGGGCGACCATGTTGCCCCGATGCTGTCATTTGATGCGATAAAATAATACATCACACCATCCAGTCCGGCTGAAAAAGTTGGCATTGCCTTTTGAACGGCAGCATCAATAAGTTCGGCAACGCTTTTGCCAAATACAGAATCAATGGCTACCTTTACTGCTGGAATCTCTTTGATATTCACACTATCAGGATAGACAATTCCATGCGGCCGTTTTTCAATAAGTGTCAGACTATCACATTTCGTTGACAAACTAATGCCATATCTGTTAGAGAAAGAAGGCAAGACGACTATTCCACACTTGCGTTCCTGTGTGAGTAACGACTGACTATATCGTTCCGCAAACTCCCGGCTGTCGTTTACCGGATCAAGATGACTTTGCGCCCATAGGTTACAGGAAAGAGCAAAGCCAACACACAGAATTAGTATCTTATAGAGGGTTGCCATACGCAAAGTTACAAATAATAATCGACATTCAGTGTGACAAATGTCCCATTAGAGCATGAAAATTTCTTGAAGCTATATGCGGGAAGTAGCGTGTTTCCGGTCGTTATGACGGATATATTATGGTTGATGCTGACGGCTCACGGAGCCAGCTCCACGCACCAAGTTCACGTAATGACTTATTAAGGTATTCATCAGTTAGTTTCATCGCTTGCCTCCTTTCTCGCAATTCATGACGGATTGTTGTACTGTTATCTTCAGATATACCTCCCTTTGTCTTTTATGGTCGTAAATCTTCAAATACAGTATGTTTTTATCATGCCAGAATATAGGAGGAAGTTCAACATCTTCTTGTGGACAGAAAATAGTTTCTCCGTTGAATTGAGTGTTTTTATATGATTCAAATTCATAAAACTCATCTCCCTCTCGGCGAAAGAATCTCAATTCTAACGGCCAATCGCAATCATGTCCTGTCTGCGATACATATATCCCATTTGCATTTATAGCCATAGGTGATGCCGTATCACAAAGGTATCTGCCACTCTCAGCATCAAACCACCATACAGTATCGTCAAATGTATTGTCAGGTATAACGAAACCATACAATTTTAATTCCGGAAAATATAATAACCGTTGTTTGTTAAATTCAAACCCTTCATCAAAGTAAGTTATTTCTTGTCGGGTTGCAGAATCAAGCCGTTCAAACCTCTTCTGCGATTCTTTTAACACCATATTCACGATTTTGTTATCGGGAATGGAGTCTGCCGGAATAACATTATAGCGAGAATACTCTTTTTCTGCATCGACATATTCAACGTAGCTTATTTCCTCTACAGAGAAAACAGCTTGGGCAGATGCAACAGCAGCACTCGCTACCACAATCACCAACATCCAAAATCGTTTATCGGTCAGTTTCATATACGCCATCAATGAGTTGCATAATACCATTTGGTACTTGTTTTACTATTAGCCCTTTGACTTTTGCTTGGATCAGATGTTGTAATACCTGAATAGGTGTGGATTTTTATTGGCCCGCGACTTGCCGTAAAGAATTTATCAGTATTTATCTTATGCGGGATAAGAAGATTTAACTGTTTTTCAAATTCTGCTATCAAACTCGACGAAACATTATTTTGAATAAGCAATGTATTCACATAATCTCCAAAATCATAGAAAATAGTTGGATTATATCCATCTAAATTTTGCAGTTTATCACGTTGTGAATCATCAAAGGAGCAATATGAGTTTATTTGCTTCATAATCTCTGCCATAGGCTCAATCTGCGACAAGTTCGTGACAGATAGTGTCCCACATGGCATTACAGAGTAGTTTGAATAAAAATCATAGAAATCATCACAGATGGCCCTATAATCTGGAGTGCCGAGTAAATGCTTGCCCATAGTGGCATACGGCATACCATAAGCCATGACCTCACAAGTTGATGCAATCAGATAGTCCGCGACATCCTTTAATTCATAGGCAACTTCAATAGACGACATATAGCAATCGTCAAAAAGGATATATTCCAATTTCAACCCTACGGAAGTTATGGCTGACGATAGAGTGGCTATATCCGTTTGATATTCCGGTGTTGTGCCGCCGAAATAGCGGGTTAGAAGCGAACCTTCATAATCCCAATGATATTTTTCACTTATACGCGATGTCCTGCTTGTATTGACAGGAAGCCATCCCATGCCGTGACATCCTATAATCATGGAATATTTTTGAGCAGGTGCATAAGATATCACATCATCCAGAATCTCTGCAATTCCATTTTCCGTAGTAAATGCCGGATTCACATATGATTTCAAGTCAACCCTTTTGCAAGAGCCTTTTTCATATTTGATTTCAAAAAGATTGGCTTCTGTCGGTGATGTCGATATGAATACAAGCACTCTTTCATCCGATAATCCGCCCAACTCTTCTATACAAGATTCCATATCTTTGATATTCTGATAAAAATAGCTTGTAAGGTTAGAAGACCACGGCATATACATCAGCAATGTTTTCTCATTTCTGATTTCTTCCGGGATTGGTTCATCAGAATCACTACATGACATCAGAAACCAAAACGGAATAACAATCAATAATAAATATTTTTTCATTGCGAGATAAGTCTTTTTATTTTGTCGAATATTATGTTCTCTATGGCTCGATTGAGATGAAAATATGAAGAAAACGTGAGCCAACTATGCCACGTCTTGATTTGAAGGTCGTAGGAAACCATTAGCACAGATGTAACAATAGTAGCCCACGCTATAAGCGTGAGAACCACTATGCTAATCCTTGTGCTATTTGTCGAATTTCCTACGTTCTCAAATCACAAGATTACGCATAACGCTTCTTTTTATTCCGTATGTTCTGGAAAGAGTTGCCTCTATCCAAATACAAAGGTAATGAAAATCTCGTAAACGTCTCTCGCTGACAGGTGAAAATCAGCATCTCAAGGCTCATTTTCCCTCTTTTTGTACCGCTATTGTTTTCCAAGCGTCCAAAAACCTGTTTTATAGCAGTAAAAAATAATTCCTTGACTACTATATGCGGTAAGTAGCGTGGTTCTGGTCGTTATGACGGATATATTATGATTGATGCTGATTGCTACTGCTGCACCGGCTGTAAAAAAGAGCATTTATATCGCGCCTTTAAGTACATGACAAAAATTTGAAAACATCGAATTTAGGAGTATAAGCCGGACG
>CAJLWO010000058.1 GCA_905210435.1 uncultured Bacteroidales bacterium | reverse complement strand
ATTGACCCGTACAAGACTTTAAATGCTAAACTTGTCAAAGAACTCTTTGGCTTGGCGACTGATACCGCTTAGCCTATGAATATTTTTTAACGAACTATTGTTATATGTCTTATCAAAAATAAATGGAATCATTGGAAAAGCTGCTTTTGACGTTTTCGCATATAATACTCCGGAATATAGGTGAATTGAATATTCATTCGACCGACCTTGCTGATGATATATTCAAGCCTAAAACCATAAAGCTACATATATGAAAGTTTTTACTAATCTCAGCGAACTCCTCAGTCGTCTGCATACGGAACGACGATTGCTGCATGCTCTTTTTCAGGCACGCATGAAATTCAATTTCCAATATGAAGAGGCTTTAGAACTCGTTGCCAATGAGAAAAACCTTCGTTTACTCATAGATTATGGTGTCATCCGTCAAGATGGCGAAATGCTCGAACTCGAAGAGACTTATCTGCGTTTCTTCGAAGATGTACTACGACTCAGTGAAGACATTACCAGTTCCACAGTCGCCGAAAACCTTCAACAGCTTAAAACAAATATTGATTTCTATATCAAAGAACGTGGAAATCTTGATTCTCAGCGAAAATATGTAAACAAGATAATCCGCATATTGCATAATATCGTTACACAAAGCGCAAGCAAAACAGTAGAACTTAAACGCGTCATTAACGATACCTATCGACAGGAACGCAACTATGATATAAAACGACAAAAACTTGAAAACTGTCTGTCGACCCTTGAAAGTATTGCCACTCTTATCCGCCAGACCGAACGAGTACTTGATGAACGTAAGGAAATCATTGACATCATGACTCCGGATCAAAGGATAACACGTCTATCCATCGATGTCAGAATCCGCTTCAAAGAAATATTTCATTCGCTAATTGATCTTGAGCACACCATACGAGATTATCTACACCAGATTGACGCTCAGAACAAAAAAATAAAACGCATACGAAAACTTAAATACCTCAAAGACCAGCTGACGTGGGAAAAGACGTCAGATGTTTGCCGGATACTATCCGAATGCAATCACCAGCTATTTGAGACAGCAGCCTATTACTCTACTCGGATTTCCCTTTCTATTCTGCATAATACAGATATAGGATTTGAAGCGATAATCTCCGCGCGCAAAATAATCTCCCAGCGCAAGAAACTGAAAGCCATTCCACAGGAGCCGCTAAAGTCTCATGAATTGGAAAGAGGATATATAATTGAAGATTTTGTAGATACCGACTTGATTGCCAACGCGTTTTTTGCATCATCACAGGACCTGTATTCTTTCGTGAAGAATTATCCCTATGAACGGCCTAAGATACTGGAACAAAAAGTGGAATACTACACAGAGATAATTCTCAACCATCATTCACGTCTTCATATCACTGATAAATGGCTGACTGACGGCGCTATTGAATACCCATTGATTTACAACAAATTATGAGATATATACAACAAGTTTTTGACCGATTGAGCCGCGGGGGATTCATCACCTCCGACAGTGTATATGAAGAAGTCCGGAACATTTTCATAGATCTGGAAGACCATAAGGATGAATATTCCAATTATTTTTCTAATATCGGATTCATCCTTGAAGAGGGCAACGGATATTTTTATTTCTCTCGCAAGGAATCAAAAACTTCACTTAGTGACAAGCTTAAGAAATTCGGACATTGGATTGATATACTTGATTTCTTGAAAGCCTGGGAACCGATATTCGGCCCCGGATACACATTTCTCTTGGCCGATTTGCCCGTAAAAATCGACTCGGACATCGAATTGAGAGAAAAGGCAAAATCCTTATACGAAACCAAAGTACGTAACGATGAAATATGCGAACGGCTTATTGAGGAACTTTCACGGCAAGGTTTCATAGAACTGCTTGACGAAGTTTCCCAAAGGTATCAGGTAGCGGCAGCGTACAGATATCTTGAAGATATGGTTGAACTTATAGCATTTAATGAAGAAGATGAGATCTCTGAATAAAATAGTATTTATCAACAGCGCGCATATCAGATATGCAGAAGTGGCAATTGACGGAAACGTACATTTTACCGGAACCCAAGGCGTTGGCAAAACTACACTGCTTCGTGCACTCCTTTTTTTCTACAACTGTCGTAAGGATAGGCTCGGTATCCGGACTCAAGGTCAGCAGATTTTTGATAATTTCTATATACCGACCCCGTCTTCTTACATAATTTATGAAGTATCACGGGGAGATGAGGAACCTCCGTTCTCTATCATACTTTTCAGGCATCATAATAGAGCCGCCTTTCGATTTGTCGACGCTCCGTACTCCAAGGAATGGTTTGTCGATAGTCTCGGAGTGGTGGCTTCCGACCACATTACAGTAAGACAACGCATACAAGACCTTGGAATCGACCTCAGCAGTATCATCGAGAGGTACACGCAGTATCTGGACATTCTTTATGGAAATCGGAATGCAAGCCTGACGAAAGATCTATTGAAATATTACCTTCTGAAAAGTCAGCAATATCAGAATATTCCCAGAATAATTCAAAATGTATTTCTTAACGAACGTGTGGATGCCGATTTTATAAAGAACATCATTATCAGCAGTATCACTGAAGAGGATGAAGAAATTGCTGTCGACCTTAACTTTTTTCGGGCAAAACTCGCTCATTTCAGTGATGAAATTAAAGACATCTCCTTGTGGACCGATGCAAACCGACACGGCATCGTGGAAACCCGACGGGATGCTGACAAGATAATCCAATTATCTCACAACATAAAGGCTGCCATACACAATCTGCACGAACAGTGCGGAATGCTCAACTATGCGATGAATAAGGAGGAGCGCGACATTCCGATACTTAAAAGCAAAATCTTGAAAAAAGAAGAAATAATCAGCCAAATCAATAATAAAATACAGGATCTGACCTCAAAATACAATCAAGAGTGTAAAAAGATTGAGGGACAATTGGCAATATTGACAAGAGACCTCAAAAGAGCTTCAGACCTTAAAAAGGAATATCAACGTATTGGTATTGACGAGATGATTGCAAGAGCGGAAAATCTTTGCGGGCTGAAACTCGAACTACAACAAAAAGAACGACAGCTTGCACACCTGACCTCCAGCCATAAATCTATTTCAGACAAATATGAAAGGTTGTGCGAACGTCTCAATCTTGATATGGAACAATATCTGTTTAGTCTTAAAGAAAGGGAAAATACAGCCAGCAGCGCTTTAACCGCTCGAGAAAGGGATCGGTTAAAACGAAAAGAGAAACTTGAATCAGATATTAGGAATAAATTCGATACACGATTGACAGATATCGAGGAAAATCTGATTTCTTACCGCAATCTTCTGATAGAACAGAAAGAGCAGCGGGCAAAAGCTGCTGTAACTTCACCGATGAAACATGAACTGACTATATGCGAACAAAGTATAGCTGAGGCAGAAAAGAAAATTCATCAACTAAGAGTGAAACGGTTAGAAGAGGACAAGCATCTTGAAACTCTCAGAAACAAATTGGATCTCAATTGCCAGCAAATTGAAGCTGATACAGCAATGCAAATCAAGGTCATCGAAGTGCGTATGAATAGATTGCTGGATTTGCGAAAAGAAGAACAGCGTATTCTTGAGCGGGCAAATGGGTCACTATGTGAATGGCTCGACAATAATGTGGAATGCTGGGAGAAAAACATTGGCAAAATAGTTGACGAAGAAAATGTGCTTTATTCGCAGAATCTAAATCCTCGCTTGACCAATGACTCTTCCGATACCGTATTTGGTATCACACTTGATTTGAGTAGTATTGAGAAAGAAGTGCGAACCCCGTCTATAATCAAAGAGCATATTTATAATCTTGATAAAGAAATCCAGTCATTTGCCAACAGTATCATAAAGATACGGGAAGAAAAGGATCTCCGTATAGCAGAGGTAGAAAAGGGCATCAGAAGCAATCTTAAGGCCATTCAAGCTGAAATCGATACCGTGGAGCAAAACATCGGGATATACAACAAACAATGCAAAAATGAATTATTGCGTCTGGATGAAATAAAAGAAAAAGAAAATGAATATATTAGAGAGATTCTCGCAGAATTCGATGCGAAAATTCAGGAACACCAAGTACAGATACAAGATCTTTCCGCTGAGCGCAATGAAATTAAAGAGAAATGTAATAAGGAACTGCGTCAGATAAATAAGAGTATTTCGGATGAAGGTAAAGTCGATAGGATTAAACATGATGAATTTCTGAAATCAATCGATGATGACAGAACAAAATATATAGCTGAACTGAACTCCCGATTAAAACAGCTTAAAGAGGATGAAGTCGCAGAACTGTCTGATTCAGGCGCAGATACCCGATTGCTTGAATACTTAAAAAAGAATATAACAGTAATTCAATCCTCTATTGACCGTATCGACAAGGAGAGGGAGACTATTGCAATATACAGAAACAATTGCTCTACGCTGCTCGATCATGTCGAACAAATGCAGATTGACCGTAAAAAACTTGAAGAGGATAGATACGGTCTGGAACAGAAATATGATTCTCGCCGACAAAATCATGCAGATAAAAAACATGAGGAGGAACAACAGCTTAATATTCTCCGTAGATGCCATGACAAAACTTTAGAGTCAAAACAGAATGCCGAAGAGTTTGTTGCTTCGAATGCCTGCCCTCCGGAATTTAAAACTGCAAGCCTTATACACACCGAATTAGGCAGTACCTTCATTATTAATGCGATAAAAGATCTTATTGGCGAAATCCATCGCAATTCAGACGATTTAAAAGAATGCACAAATGAGTTCCGCAAGCGCTTTTCTCCCAATAACACTTTCAAATTCCCTGCAATCTTTGACACAATCGAAGACTACCACAACTATGCCGATAGCTTGGAGGATTTTGTCAGCAACGATAAAATCAAGGATTTTCAGCAGTTGACAAGCAAACTCTACCGCGATATCCTCTCTAGAGCTGCATCTGATTTCAATATCCTCTTAGGTCGGGAATATGAGATTAAAAAAATCATCAGAGACCTCAACTATGACTTTGAGAATAAAACGTTCGCAGGCGTAATACGGCGTATAGAGTTACGACTGGACAGGAGTACGATGCCGATTATTACACAACTTCAGAATATAACCGAATTTTGGAATACCAATCAATATGAACTCGGCGAAATCAATCTCTTTTCTACTGACGGACATTCGGATATCAACCGGGAATCTATAAAATACCTCAAATCACTTTCATCAGCTCTCAACAATGCATCGGACTTAAAGAAACTCCCTTTGGAACTGACATTCGCTCTAAAATTCAAAATCTCTGAAAACGACAATACCACGGATTGGGTCGAGAATATACGGGCTATCGGTTCCGAAGGCACTGATATTCTTGTTAAAGCGATTATAAACATTCTTCTTATAAGTGTATTTAAGAAACGTTCAGGACAGTCCGATGACTTCCGGCTCCACTGTATGATGGATGAGATAGGACGTCTAGCCGATGAAAACATTCAGGGCATACTGAATTTTGCCAACCAGCGCGGAATATTCATAGTAAATTCATCCCCGAAAGCGCACCGTCCACTATCCTATCGCCGCCTTTATATGCTTTCAAAAGACAATGAGGCCAATACCATTATACAACCAATTCTCTCAAAACGCGAAGCTGAACTACGATGAAATTGACATTACGACTGATTGAGAATCTGAAAAAGCTCCTGATGGGAGAGTCCATTCCTTACTCCGCTCTTCCGGCTTCCCTGACTCGCTCCCTTACCGCTGAAGGATTGGTAAACATAGAATATCACGGAAGTCGCAGATGCCTCCGGACCCATAATGCAGATGCTCTGTCAGGAGCACTTCCACGATACAATGAGGCACTCCGCGATCTTGAAATGGCGCATTTCCTAATCGAAAAAGATAGTTCACGTGCACTCCAGGCATCGATATCCGGAAATTCAAAGACGCGCAACGAGCGTTCTTGTCCAGGATTCATCGTGAATACTTACCACCATATGGAGTGTATGCTCGGTGGAAAGACTTTCACTATCGATCCAGCGGAAGGAAGTGCTGTATACATCGCTGATTGGGAATCATTCATACCTCCGGAGTCAGCGCTGATTGTGGGAGTCGAGAACATGGAGAATTTCCTTAAAATACGTAAGCAGAAATATCTGTTCGAGAATTATCTTAATTCTGAAGAAGCTAAAATACTATTCGTCGCACGATATGCGTTTTCATCCGATATGGCACATTGGTTGTCACATTTACCCAACCAATATTTGCATTTCGGTGACTTCGATCTGGCGGGAATAAATATCTTTCTTACACAATTCAAGCCATACGTTGGAAAACGAGGTTCGTTTCTGATTCCTTCCGACATCGAACTGCGTATAAGTCAAGGTTCGCGACACCGCTATGATGAGCAATACAAAAATTTTTCCAACCTTATTGCCTCGGATTATGATTTAAATAATCTTATATCCATCATTCACAAATACCGGCGCACATACGATCAGGAAGGCTACATTAATGATATTTAGAACATACAGCAATAGATTTCAGCTCTAATTCAAACCCATCTAAATATTTAGAGGGTGTCTCATAACAAAAGTTAAACACTGAGTCGAAAATTTTGAAATGTATTTGGCGGTGAGTCTAAGGAGTATTATAACGCACGGCATATTCGTAACTCTGGCAAAGCATATATTTAGCTTCGGCACGACGTAAAGAGTCTGTCTCGATCCCGACAAGGCGTCCGGCCGGACCGATATTGTCATCCCCTTCATATTAGAGAGACCAGAACAACACCCGTATCCGCAGCGACTTCACGAACAACGAATCGATAATATCTTTCAATTCGGATGACAGTACTATCATACACGCCACCATCGCCATCGGAATTATCATAATTTGATTGTTATGAGACATCCTCTTATTGTCAAAAAGGCCGGGCAAGTTCGATATGTCTCACTTGCCCGACCTTTCCTGATTTATTTTATTGAGATTTTACTTTACTGCCGCTACGAGAGTTTCGAGGGCAGCCTCGATGTTGGAGGCATCTTTGCCACCGGCCTGTGCGAAACCGGGCTGTCCGCCACCGCCGCCCTTGATTGCTTTTGCTGCCTCGCGTACCATTGCGGATGCGTTGAGTCCGCGGGCTACGACATCATCTGCCAGCATGACGGTCAACAGCGGTTTGCCGCCCATGTCGGTAGTAGCTGCGACAAATGCCGAGCTTTCAGGCATCATCGAACGGATTGCAAACGCCACATTTTTCACTACATCAGCAATACGTATGCCGCTCAGTGTCATCAACTTGATTCCGTTGACATCGGTTGCCGAAGCGATAAGGTTCTTGGCAATCATATTAACTCGTTCCTGCATATATTCCTGAGCCTGTTCGCGCAACTGGGCGTTCTCCTCAATGGATTTCTTGATAGCCTGCAACACATTGGGCGCGTTGTTGAACATCGCAGCCATCTGACGCAGCATCTCGGCGGTATCGTCGATTGATTTCTCTACCTGAGCGCCGGTAATTGCCTCGATACGGCGTATACCTGCCGCGATAGAACTTTCCGACACGATTTTAATCATACCGATGTTACCGGTGTTGTCGACATGCGTACCACCGCAAAGCTCGACCGAGTCGCCGTAACGTATCACACGCACCTCATCGCCGTATTTCTCGCCGAACAACGCCATAGCTCCCATCTTCATGGCATCGGCAATGGGGACATTGCGGTGCTCGTCGCGGGCTATAGCCTGACGCACTTTCTTATTGGCGAGTTTCTCAACGTTCGAAATCTCCTCGGGAGTCATTTTCTGGAAGTGGGAGAAGTCGAATCGCAGCACCTCGGGCGAAACGAACGAACCTTTCTGCTCCACGTGAGTGCCGAGCACTTCGCGGAGCGCCTCATGGAGGAGGTGTGTGGCGGTATGGTTACACGATGTTGCCAGACGAGCCTCCCTGTCAATCGAAGCCACGAACGTAGCGGCCGGGTTGGAAGGAAGCGTCCGGGTCAGATGCACACCGATACCGTTCTCGCGCTTCGTATCGTAAATCTCGACAGTCTCGTCGCCGCATACGAGTGTACCGCGGTCGCCGACCTGTCCGCCCATTTCGGCATAGAAAGGCGTTTTGTCAAGTATTATCTGGTAATATTCCTGATTTTTCTGTTTGATTTTACGGTAGCGGAGAATGCGCGCCTCGGTCTCGGTGAAATCATAGCCTACAAATTCCTGTTCACCTTCGTTGACAGTGACCCAGTCATCAGCCTCCACAGCTGCCGCACTGCGTGCACGCTGCTTCTGGGCAGCCATCTCGGTGTCGAATTCAGCCTGATTGAGTGTCATGTCGTTCTCCTTGAGAATAAGCTGCGTAAGGTCGAGCGGGAAACCGTAGGTGTCGTAAAGTATGAACGCTTCCTTGCCGGATATTTCCGAAATGCCGTTAGCCTTGGCTTGTGCGATGGCATTGTCGAGCAGGCGGATACCATTTTCAAGCGTGCGCAGGAACGAGTCTTCCTCCTCCTTGATGACCTTCATGATAAGTTCGCGCTGCTTTGCGATTTCGGGGTAAGCCTCGCCCATCGACTCTATCAGCGTGTCGATGATTCGGTACATGAACGCGGAGCGCTGTCCGAGGAATGTATAAGCATAGCGCACGGCACGGCGCAGGATACGGCGTATCACATAACCGGCCTTGGCGTTTGACGGGAGCTGAGAGTCAGCGATAGAGAACGCTATGGTGCGCACGTGGTCGGCGATAACACGCATCGCCACATCGACCTTGGCGTCCTCGCCGTATTTCTTGCCCGAAAGCTCGGCAATCTTCGAGATAAGCGGAGTGAACACGTCGGTATCATAGTTCGATGTCTTGCCCTGAAGCGCCATGCAGAGGCGCTCGAAGCCCATACCGGTGTCGATTACCTTTGCGGGCAGCGGTTCAAGCGAACTGTCGGCCTTGCGGTTGAACTGCATGAACACGAGGTTCCATATCTCGATTACCTGCGGATGGTCATGGTTCACGAGATCACGGCCGGCGATTGCGGCACGCTCCTCGTCACTGCGCAGGTCGATATGTATTTCCGAGCAGGGACCGCAGGGACCTGTATCGCCCATTTCCCAGAAGTTATCATGCTTGTTGCCGTTGATTATATGGTCGGCGGGGAGATGCTTTTCCCAGAATGATGCCGCCTCGTTGTCACGTTCGAGACCGTCCTCTTTCGAGCCCTCGAACACGGTGGCATACAGGCGTGCGGGGTCGAGATGGAGCACATCCACAAGATATTCCCAGGCCCAGTCGATGGCTTCGGCCTTGAAATAGTCGCCGAACGACCAGTTGCCCAACATTTCAAACATTGTGTGGTGATACGTGTCGTGGCCTACTTCCTCAAGGTCATTGTGCTTTCCCGATACACGGAGGCACTTCTGCGAGTCGGCTACACGGGTGAATTTCGCCGCCTTATTTCCTAAAATAATATCTTTGAACTGGTTCATGCCCGCGTTGGTGAACATCAGCGTGGGGTCGTCTTTGATTACCATTGGAGCCGAGGGGACAATCTGGTGCCCCTTACTGCGGAAAAAATCCTTGAATGACTCGCGTATCTCTTTAGCTGTCAACATATTGAAATTGTGATATATGATGTTGGGATATAAATTTGCATAAAATAATTAGCAAAATTAGGTCATTTTTATTAAATTCGCAAATTGTTGCGGGCAATAGAGCTCTTATTTATAAAAATATATAGTCACCGGCCGCCTGCAATACACCTGTGAGCAATGAGCAAGAAAGTATATTACCGATATAATCCGTCCAACGAAACCTACGAGAGGGTCTACCCCTCCCGCGGACAACGAGTATGGGCCTGGACCAAATATCTACTTGAAGGGATAGGCATCAGCGCCGCCATACTTATCTCGCTCTATATATGCATCGACCTGCCCAAGGAAAAACAGCTGCGCAAGGAGAACGAGGAGTTGCGCAACCGCGTCGACCAGCTCGACTCGCGGCTCAACACAGCGATTGCGGTGATGGACAATCTCGCCGAACGCGACAACAATTTCTACCGCGTCATCATGCAGATTGACCCGCTCACCGCCCGACAGCGGTATGCCGGGCTGACGCGCTTCAATCCGGGCGACATCAGGAATCTGCCGGATAATGAGAAGCTGGCCGAAGTGACGGCAAAGCTCGAACTGCTCGAACGTCAGGTCTATGTACAGTCGCAGTCGTTCGACCGCCTTGCCGAAGCCATCAATCAGAACAGCGACCGACTGTCGCATATCCCGTCAATACAACCCGTATCGGAGGAGGACATGACGCAGATGGCATCGGGCTACGGATGGCGTGTCGACCCGATTTACGGCACCTCCAAGCATCATGACGGCATGGATTTTGCCGCACCGTCGGGCACCTCGGTCTATGCCACTGGCGACGGCACCGTGGCCGAAGCGGGATGGAACAGCGGCTACGGCAACACCATCGACATAAACCACGGCTACAGCTACACCACCCGTTTCGCCCATCTGAGCGAAATCCTCGTCACACCCGGACAGAAAGTCAAGCGTGGCGACCTCATAGGCAAAGTCGGCAATACCGGGAAATCGACAGGTTCGCACCTCCATTATGAAGTACGGCTTAAAGGAGTGCCGCAGAACCCCGTCAACTATTATTTCCAGGACCTCACACCCGAGGAATATGCGCGCATGGTCAACGATTCGGAAAACGCCGGCCACGTGATGGACTGAATAATCCCGACTGAAAGATTTTCTTTAAAAGCTACACCCGGTAATGGATAATTTTTCCAAAAAATATTACAAGATAAGAGAAGTCGCGGAGATGATAGGTCTCCCCGCCTCCACCCTGCGATTCTGGGAGCATAAATTTACTATCATAAAACCACACCGCAACGAGAGCGGAACACGCTTTTACACACCTTCCGACATTGAAAAAATACGTCTCGTAGCTTTCCTCGTAAAAGAAAAAGGGATGAAACTCGAAGCCGCCGAGCAACAGATACGCCACAACCACTCCGGCATATCCCGCAAAGTGGAAGCCCTCGAGCAACTCAAACAAATCCGCCTCAAACTGAAAACCATGCTCGACGCCCTCAACTCCCGCCACCCGACCAAACCGCAACCGTAATAAACTAAAGCAACTAAAATAGCTATATAGCCAACCGGCACTCATGATATTCACAAAAACAGGAAGCACCGGCTGTGAATGCCGATGCTTCCTGTTTTTGTGTGAGCTATTAAACCTTTTATTCCATTGCGTCGAATTCGACGGCAGTGTCGTCGGCTTTGGTGTTGGGGGCTTCGAGGCCGTAGTGGTTTTTACGGTCGAGCGCTTTGAGGATGAGGCCGAAGATGAGGGCGAGTACGCCGAATGATGCAAAGATGAGCATCGGTGCGGTGTAATTGTAGCTCAGGGGGTTGAACACATCGGTATTGGTCGAGGCAAGCACTCCGCCGATAATCATAGGCACGGCGTAGAGACCGATGTTCTGTATCCAGAATATTACCGCGTAGGCCGAGCCGAGCAGTTTGCCGTCGACAAGCTTAGGAACCGAAGGCCAGAGCGATGCAGGCACAAGTGAGAACGAGATGCCGAGCAATACTATCGCGAGGAATGCGACAACGATACCGAATATGCCCATCGGCGACTGTATTTTCTCCACCACGAGAGTGAAATCACGGTCGACGGCACGTGCCTGATTCAAGTCGAAACTTGTATCCTTATCCTTGAGGAAGTTGGAGATTTTCTGCGAGGCAGCCTCGGCGCGTTCCGTTGCGTCGGCAACCGACATATCGGTAAAGGCCGCGCGGGGATTGAACACTACAGACTCTCCGGCGCTCTTTCCTACGATTGCGGCGGCGACATCATGATTTGCAAAGTTTTTCGGGCTGAACACTACATTGATAGCAACCTCCTTGCCTTCCGCATTGAGTTCCGTGTCGACTATCTTACCCGATACGATTGAGTTTTCAGCCACTGCAGTCTGGTCGCCGCCACGCAGTGCGGGCAGTCCGAGAGCGAATGTCAGGTGGCAAACTATCATGAGCAATGCGCCGAATATAAGCATCGTGGCGCCTTTACCCTTCTTGTCGAGATAACGGCCGAGGAACGGCGTGATGGCGGCCGCTCCGAGAGGAAACACGGTGAAAATAGCGGCGGCAGACTCATCGGAGATGCCGAGGTTGCACTGAAGCATGTTGGCGGCATATTTCTGGAACGGGAAGATGGCCGAATAGTAGAGCACGCAAAGCAATGCCACAATCCAGAATACTTTCGATTTGAAAATATACTTGAGGTCGGAAATCTTGAAGGGGTCGTCCTTCTCTTCATTATTGCCAATCTGGCGTTCGAGCTTCTTGTCCATCACTGAGTAGGCAATGAAGCTGATGAGTCCGATACAGAGCAGTATCACGGTAAAGCCGACCGAGCGCGACACATTGAGCGTACCGCCCAGGCGCGAAACCAACGGCGACATGATGAACACGGCGGCGACGCCTACACGTGCAAGCGCCATCTCGATACCCATCGCCAATGCCATCTCTTTGCCGGCGAACCATTTGACGATACCGCGCGACACGGTGATACCGGCCATCTCCACACCGCAGCCGAATATCATGAAACCGATGGCCGACAGCTTGGCTGACGCAGGCATACCCTTGAAGAACGGAGTGACATTCCACCACGCTTCGGGAAGATTGAGATTGTTTTCAAAGAATGTGGCGAGAGCGCTGCCTTCAAACGCTTCGGTAAGCGCGAAATAATTGATGAACGCTCCGACGAGCATCACCGTACCCGACAGGATAGCGGTGAACCTCACTCCCATTTTGTCGAGAATAATTCCGGCAAAAATCAGGAAGAAAATGAACACGTTGAGAAACGTTTCCGAACCGGCGAAATGTCCGTAGGTTTCGGGATCCCAGCCTTTGGTGTCCTGAAGGGCGGTCTGCAGCGGCGACAGCACGTCCATGAACATGTAGCCGAAGAACATCGCCATAGCCAGAAGCACGAGAGCCGTCCAACGCACTGCGGGACGGTCACTCAGCAATTGTTTTGTTACTTTCTGTTGCATATTTTATGATTGGTTTTATGATTTTAAGCAGTTCTCATGACACAAGTCAGTATCCGTTTCGGTCAAGCGCGGCCTGATATTTTTTCGCGTTGGCCTGATGCGACGCATAGTCGGCAGCAAAATTATGGTAGCCCGAGAAATCCTCTTTGGCGCACATGTATATATATTTATGCGCCGGGGCGTCAAGTACGGCATCGAGCGTCGCGGCCTCGGGAATACGTATCGGACCCGGGGGCAGCCCCTGATGCATATATGTATTGTAAGGGGAATTAATCCGGAGATGCTTGTTGAGTATGCGACGGAGAGAGAAATCGCCCAAAGCGAACTTCACTGTCGGGTCGGCCTGCAGCTTCATATTCGACGCAAGGCGGTTGAGATACAGCCTCGCCACAACAGGGCGTTCATCGGCTTTGTTGGTCTCCTCCTCCACGATGGATGCAAGAGTGGACACTTCCTCCGGTGTAAGATGCAATTCACGTGCCTTGGAAAGACGACCTTCATTCCAGAAGCGGTTATAGTTGCCAACAATTCTGTCTATCACGCTGGCTGCCGGTTCATCCCAATAAAACTCGTATGTGTCGGGCAGAAAATGTGCCGCGAAATTGGCCGGAAGCACACCCTGCGACGAGAGCGACGAATCGATAGCCGCGGCGAGCGACGCACTGTCGGCGAGCAATTGTGCATCGAGGCGCGATGTAAGTTGTCCCATTGTGCGCAGATTGTTGAATTTTACCTTCACCGGATTCTGACGACGGTTTTTGATGCGTCCGGCAAGCCGCCACGCTTTTTCTCCGGGCTCCACGACATAGCTGCCCGACTTGAGTTCCGAGCTGTCGGAAATTTTGTTCCATATTCCGTACACCCGGCCTCCATAGCTTTCGCCGAGTCGTTCCACAAGCGAATCACGCAACGCAACCACGCCTTTTGAGGCGTCGACATATATGCGCACACGTTCCCCTTCGTATGGTTTGAATGCATAATCGTAAAGCACAGCCCCGGCGATGCAACAAATTATCGCGACCACAAGCAATGTCATAAAAACCATCCGGGGCCATTTTTTCCTTTTTCTGTTCATAAATGACTTTTCATAATAAAAACGGTTAGAGGCAAGAAAGCCCAGGGAACAGCAGTCTTTAGCCTTAACCGACAATCTAATCTGCAAATTTACAAATTATTTTAAGACACCGTTAAAAAATATCTGTTAAATACAGGGAACAGCATTTCTGGAATGCAAATTTTTATTCCACTGTTACAGCCAAAACTTTAAGCACACTTCACGAGTTAATATTATAAAAGAGAGACATGGCAGGGATAAGACAGAATATACACGAAATGCCGCGCGCGGCAAGATATTTCGAAACCGCACTTCACCTGATGGTGCTTGCAGCAGCCATAGCAATGGTGATATGGGTATCGCGAGAGACACTTGAGAATAAATCGTTTCTCACCGACAGCCGCTACATGCATTTTCAGTTCTGGGTATGCATTCTTTTTCTGTTCGACATCATCGTGGAATGGAGCATGAGTCCGCGCAAATGGAAATATATCTGTACCCACCTGCTCTTCATTATCGTCAGCATCCCGTATCTCAACATATTGGAATGGGCCGGCATAAGCGTTCCGTCACGCGTCATGTATCTAATCAGACTGGTTCCGCTGTTCAGGGCCGGATACGTGCTGGCGCTTGTGAGCAAGACCTTCACATCGCGACGGTCGCTCAGTATGCTGTGGGTATACATCACATGGGTGGCCGTAAGCGTCTATTTCGCGGCAATGATGTTTTTCGTCGAAGAGCATTACGTCAATCCCCGGGTCGACACATTCTGGACCTCACTATGGTGGGCATTCCTCGAAATGACCACATGCGGCACCAACATCCCCACACTCACGCCTACCGGCAAAGTGCTCGGAGTGGTACTCTCGGTGGAAGGGCTAACCCTTTTCCCCGTATTCACGGTCTATATAACGAATGCTGTCTTGAAAATAAACAAATCGCGCAACGACGGAGATGCCGCCTCAGATACCGCCGCCTCGGCGCCCTCACCGACAGCCGAAGGAAGCACAACCGCATCTCCAGGCCCGGCCAACGGCTGAAACATGTCAGCGAAAGAAAATAATTCACGCGGAATTGCTATCTTTGCAAAAATAAATCGCAAATACAGCAATGATAATTCCGTTGATTTTTTTGAGCGTGATGCTTGCGGCATCACTTATTGTAACCGCAATCACACTACACCGGCACATAGCGCTGAAAAGCGAACTCGCAAGCCTGAGCGAACGTGAAAAAGCCGCCAACGAGCGTGCCGCACTCACCGAAGCCTCGGCCGCCGAACGCATAGCACATGCCGAAAACTCCGCCGCCGAACGTATCCGCCAGATTGAGAAAGACGCAGCAGAACGCATCCGCCAGGCTGAGACGGCCTCAGGCAAGGAGTTCGAGCGTATGCTGAGCGACAGCGAAAAACATTTCAGACTCATAGCCAATGAAGTCCTGTCAAACAGCACCGACCGGCTGCGCCAGCAAAGCGAGCAGCAGCTCAAGGACATACTCACCCCACTGCGCGAGAATATCGATTCATTCCGCAAAAAAGTGGAGGATACCTACAACAACGAGGCCCGCGAACGATTCTCACTCCAGCAAAGCCTGCGTGAAATGATGGAACTCAACCGCAGCATCGGCAAGGAAGCGAAAGACCTCGCCGAGGCGCTTCGCGGCAACAGCAAGGTGCAGGGCGACTGGGGCGAGATGATACTGGAAACCATACTCGAGAAATCGGGACTGAAGCGCGACATACATTTCCACGTGCAGCTCACTACCGACGACAACGGCACCACACTGCGCGACGCTCAGGGGCACGGACTGCGTCCCGACGTGGTAGTCGACTTCCCCGACGGGCGATGCATAGTCATCGACTCGAAAGTGTCGCTCACGGCATATATAAATATGGTAAACGCCACCGACACCGCCGAGTCCGAGCAGTACGCCCACAGGCATCTCAATTCCGTCAAAGCCCATATCAAGGAGCTTGCAGCCAAAAATTATCAGGACTACGTAGGCAGCAAATCGACAGACTTCGTGATGATGTTCATACCCAACGAAGGAGCGTACCTCGCCGCCATGAATCTCGACCCGATGCTTTGGCAGGAAGCCTACGACAGGCGCGTCATCATCATATCCCCCACCCACCTCATATCGGCCGTGCGCCTCATAGAGCAGCTGTGGCGTCAGGACGACATGAAACGCAATGTGATAGAAATTGCAACCGAAAGCGGCAAGATGTACGATAAATTTGTGGGCTTTGTCGATGACATGAGTAAAATAGGACGCGGCATCGAACAGACACAAAACGCCTACGACAGCGCCATAAAAAAACTGCGCAGCGGCACCGGCAATCTGATAACACGCGCCGAAAATCTGCGGAAACTCGGAGCCAAAGCAAGCAAACGTCTCGCCATGACAGCGCTCGACAAAGAAAACGACACCACGGATGAATCCGCATCCCCGTCAGCACTTCCACCGGCCGACAAATAATTTCAGAGCCTGACATCAGCCGCATTTTATCAAATGGATATTGGGGATTTTTGGACGCAAGCCGAAATTGCAGTGCATAAGTAACTGTCAGGATAATGGGAACGGATAGCATAAAACAGTTACTTGACAATTAATAATTATTGATTAACCGCCGACAGCCATGTCAAACGGCAGCGACAACAACCGTAATGCTCACTGCAACTTCGGGATGTGCCGTTTTTTTATTGACATGCACCCTAATTTCTGACTGCAAAGAATCCACATTGCATTGTGTCGCAGGCTTATACAAAAGCGGCATATATAAAAGCAGTGTCGTTTCTCCCACACTGTGGGAGAAACGACACTCATGATTTGCCCCTTTTATTTTCAATTACAACTCAGAGAATTAGAGTGCAGATTGTGACGTGCGCTAAAAATCAAGCGGTTGGAAGGAGTACGAGACCCGTCACAAAAGACCTTAACGAGCCTTATAGTCCTTAAGCATTTCCTGCAGACGCTGGCGTGCAAAGAAGATGCGGCTTTTAACGGTGCCGAGAGGAAGATTCATTTTCTCGGCGATTTCATTGTACTTATACCCGGCCACATGCATCGAGAAAGGTATACGGTATTCGTCAGAGAAAGAATTGATAGCCGAAGTGATCTCTTTAGCCGCCACCGAACCTTCGGGAGTCTCGAAACCCGACTCCTGCGGAAGATTGAGATGGTAAAGGTCTTCAGTCTGATCAATAACTGTTGCCGAGCGCACACATTTACGGTAATTGTTGATAAATATGTTACGCATGATGGTGAACACCCATCCTTTGAAATTTACGTTCTCGACATATTTGTCCTCATTGTCGAGCGCTTTGAGAGTAGTGTCCTGCAGCAAGTCGTAAGCATCATCTCTGTTGGATGTCAGCAGGTAAGCAAAATTCAATAGGTTGCTTTGCAAACCTAAAAGCTTGGTTTGAAAATTCTTGGAGCTCATAATTGATGTTTTTTACTTTAGGAATAAATCATTAAATAGTCGCGTTGTGAATCATTCACGTTGCAAATATACAACAATTTTTAATATGCCTTAATTCCGCAACACTATTACAAATATAACTTTTTAAGTACCTGAGCAACAAA
>CAJLWO010000057.1 GCA_905210435.1 uncultured Bacteroidales bacterium | reverse complement strand
TTACTGCTAAATCGGCGACCTGACGGGCGCCTTTATCCTTAAGTAAACAGCATTGGGACGCGATGAATCGCGTCCCTAAAAGTGTATCGGGCTGAAATTACTTATCAATGAGATTGCTTATCAGAAGAAGTAGGTGGCGCGGATGGACCAGGTGCGGTTTTGGGCGCTGAAGTCGTCGAGGAGTTTGGTTTTGAGGGCGTAGGTCATACCCCAGGTGTAGGAGCCCTGAATCTGCCAGCGGCGCATTATCTCGAAACCGATACCGCACTGGAGGCCGATTTCGCCGAACGCGTATTTGAGCGCGTCGATTTTGCTGTGGCCGGCAAGCAACGAAAGCGAGGGGCCGCCGAACACGTAGGGGGCGATGTAGTCCTCGAGTCCCTGCATGCGGGTCCATTTGAAACGGAGGTTGACGGGTATCTCTACGTAGTGGAGGTAGCAGCGCGGGTCGGTGTAGCCCTGCGATGCCCATACCTCGCGCTGGCCGAGGTGGAGCGTGGCGCCGCGCTGGTTGTAGAGCATGCCTATGTCGATGCCGAATCCGATACCGGGGAACATGAGTTCGCCCTGCACGCCGGCCTGAAATCCGGTGGAGGCATCGACGGTGAAAAGGTCCTGCTTGAATTTGAGCGTCGAGAAATCAACTCCGACTGTCGGGCCGTAGCGGAACTGTGCCGAACTCTTGGCGGGGATGGCCAAGGCCGCAATCGCCACTATCAATAACAATATCTTTTTCATAATCATGGAAGTTTAGAGAGAGTTGATTTTGCTGATGGCTTCCTCGACGGTGAGCATTTCCTGAGTGCCGGTAGCCATCTCCTTGAGGGTGATTTTGTTCTCTTTTATTTCGGTTTCGCCTATGATTGCCACGTAGGGTATGGCCATGTCGTCGGCGTAGCCGAACTGCTTTTTCATCTTGGCATTGTCGGGGTAGACCATCACGGATATGCCGGCCTGACGGAGCTGTTTGGCGGCATTGAAGGCGGTTTCGGTCTCCGTTTCGCCCATGTTGGCGAACATTACCTTGGTCGTGGCCGTGGCTTCGGAGGGGTAAAGGTCGAGGGTGTTGAGCACGTCGTAGATGCGGTCGGCGCCGAATGAGATGCCCACGCCCGACACTCCGGGCATGCCGAACACACCGGTGAGGTTGTCGTAGCGGCCGCCGCCGGTGATGCTGCCGATGGCGACATCGAGCGCCTTTACTTCGATGATGGCTCCGGTGTAGTAGTTGAGGCCGCGGGCGAGCGACACGTCGAGCTCGATGTGCGCGCTGCCTTCTCCGGCGCGGCGGAGTATGGTCTCGGTCTCCTCGATGCCTTTGAGTCCGGTCTCGCTTCCGGCCAATACGGTGCGGAGTGCGGCGATGCGCTCCTCGTTGGTGCCTGAAAGCTCGAGAATGGGGCGGAGGGCGGCGATAGCCTCGTCGGTCAGCCCTTTCTCCTTGAGTTCGAGATTTACATTGTCGATACCGATTTTGTCGATTTTGTCGATTGCTACGGTGATGTCGACAAGGCGGTCGGGTGCACCGATAGTCTCGGCGATGCCGGCCAGTATCTTGCGGTTGTTGAGCTTGATGAGCACGTTGACGCGCAGGCGTGAGAACACGTCTCGGATGATGTCGAGAAGCTCGACCTCGTTCCACAGGGAGTCGGTGCCGATGATGTCGGCGTCGCACTGGTAGAATTCGCGGTAACGTCCTTTCTGCGGACGGTCGGCGCGCCATACGGGCTGTATCTGGAAGCGGCGGAAGGGGAACTGCAGCTCGGCGCGGTGCTGCACCACATAGCGTGCGAACGGCACCGTCAGGTCGTAGCGCAATCCCTTTTCACACAGCTGGGCGGCCAGACGGAGGGTTGCGGTCTCGTCGTCGAGCATTGCGCGGTCCACGCCTTTGAGGAAGTCGCCCGAGTTGAGTATCTTGAAGAGGAGTTTGTCGCCCTCGTCGCCGTATTTGCCCATGAGCGTGGAGAGGTTTTCCATCGCCGGGGTCTCTATCTGCGAGAATCCGTGGAGCGAGAATACTTCGCGGATGGTGTTGAATATATAGTTGCGGCGAGCCATCTCGATGGGCGAGAAGTCGCGCGTACCCTTTGGAATTGACGGTTTTGTTGCCATTGCAAAAAAATGATGAGATTGTGGCGTAAAATACTATATTAATAATGTTACGGCTGCAAATTTACCGAAAAATATTGATATATCGCTACCATGCGTCTGTTAAATAAGGTTTCGGCGAAAAATATGGTATCGGCGATATTGTGAAATTGAGTTAAGATGTCTATAATATGTTATAAATATGATTTATATGAAGGGGAATATTTGCAAAACTTAATTGAATGGTATAATTTTGTTGCAAATTATAGCTGATGGCAACAAAATTCGGTTCAAAAATAGGTTTGATAGCGGCCACTGTGGGGTCGGCTGTCGGTCTGGGCAATATATGGCGCTTTCCGGCTGAGACACAGGCCAACGGCGGCGCGGCGTTTCTTCTGGTATATATTATATGTGTGCTGCTGCTCGGCATACCCGTGATGCTCGGCGAGTTCGCCATAGGGCGCGAAGGGGGCACGGATGCGGTGGGCGACTATAAGCGCATATCACCCGGCACGAAATGGTGGATTGTAGGCGGGACCGGACTTGTGGCCTCGTATATGATACTCTGTTTCTATATAGTAGTGGCGGGATGGACGTTTGAATATCTCGTCAACTCCGTTTCCGGCAATCTGTTCGCGGGAATATCGGAGGGTACGGCCACTTTCGACGGCAAGATGCAGGAGTATGTGTCGGGCGACCTGAAGCCGATACTGTATACGGTGCTGATGATTGCGGTAAACATGATTGTGCTGCTGTGCGGAGTCAGGAAGGGTATCGAGAAGATTTCCAATGTGATGATGCCGTTGCTTTTTGTCATACTGGTGATATTCTGCGCGGTGGCGCTGTCGTTGCCGGGAGCGTCGGAGGGTGTGGAGTTTTTCCTGCGTCCCGATTTCTCGAAACTTGACGGCGGAGTGGTGATTGACGCGCTGGGGCAGGCGTTTTTTTCGTTGAGTCTCGGCATGGGTATCCTTATCACGTATGCCGCTTATTTCCCGCGAAATACCAAGCTCGGCCGCACGGCTACTATTGTGTCGCTCCTTGATATGGTCGTGGCGGTGATGATGGGTCTGATAATATTTCCGGCCGTGACGTCGTTCGGCATGGAGGGGGAGAGTCTTGAGGGCGCTACGCTGGTGTTCGTGACACTCCCCGAGGTGTTTACCCGCATGCCGGGCACGCAATTCTGGGCGGTGCTGTTCTTCATGTTGCTGCTGCTTGCGGCACTGACGTCGACTATCTCCATCGCCGAGGTGTCGGTGCGGTTTTTCCAGGACAGGATGAGGATGGGCCGTCGCGCCGCGGTGCTCACCGTCATGCTGCCGCTGCTGCTGTTCGGTTCGCTGAGTTCGCTGTCGATGGGGAGCCTGTCAGGATTCAGGATATTCGGCCTGTCGTTCTTCAACCTTCTCGATACGGTCGCTACCAACATATTGCTGCCGTTAGGGTCGATGGCGATGTGTATTTATGCCGGCTGGTTCGCACCCAAGGGTATGATTGCCGACCAGCTTTCCAACGGTTCGGCGGTCAGAAGCGCGGCCACGCGTATTGTGCTGTTCATAATAAAATGGATAGCGCCTGTGGCTATCGCCGTCATACTTCTTGCACAATTTGATTGATTGCGGAGATGAAAACTACCCGACGGCGCAATATGGCGTCACTGACCTTCATCGCGTTTTTAGCGGCGGTGTATGCCGTGATACTGCTTGTAGGGCGTCCCGGGGGCAGTTCCGACGGCATCCCGGCCGGTGACGGAGATGCTACTGAAACGGCCGTCAACAATCCGAACGCGGCAGCATCATCAGATACAATCGTGCAATCCGAAAAAGCCGCGCCCAAGAAAAAGAAGAAAAGCAAAAAGACAATTAAATCTACGAAAAGTGGCAGGCATGCGGCTCCCGACAATCCCGACGTTTTCGACCGTCCCGTGACTCCTGCAGTGCCATAACAATAGCAGTATATGTCTGGGTCAGTATTGGTAGTTTTTTATCACAGATTGGTTGTGTAACAGTATTATATTGGAGTTTATCGGAATTTGGAGATGGTTTATTATCCAAATTTTAATTATGGCGAATTCGCCATAGAAGGAGTTGCAAAACCGATGTTGATGACGGCATGATGTAGGGCTGCTCCCCGGAGCAGCCGATAACCAAAATTGATTATCAGTTGCTTGGCGGCTGCACCGGGGGGCAGCCCTACAAGATGGCGTATCATAATATACAAATTATAAGTTTTGCAACACCCTCCAGTCTCGGTTCAACATTCGTTTGGGTGCGTCGTATATGGAATTTGCAGGCTGCGAAATTTTTGCTACTTTTGCAGAAAAGAGCCAAACAGCATGAGCCGATATTTTTCATTGAACATTAAGGGGCAGCTCAAGGAGTTTTTTGAGCCTGTGGTGATGGGTATAATCAATGTCACGCCCGATTCGTTTTATTGCAATTCGCGCAACAGCAGTGCCGACGAAGCCGTAGCCACGGCGGAGAGGATGCTTGAGGAGGGGGCTGCGATGCTCGACATCGGCGGTTGCTCCACGCGACCCGGTTCGGAGCCGGCTACCGTGCGTGAGGAGCTCGCGCGCGTCATTCCTGCGGTTGAGGCTGTACGCTCAAGATTTCCCGAGGCAATAATCTCGGTGGACACTTTCCGCGGCAAAGTGGCACGGCAGGCAGTCGAAGCCGGTGCCGATATAATAAACGACGTAAGCGCCGGAAATATAGACAGCGACATACTTCAGGCCGCGATTGACCTGAAAGCGCCATACATACTGATGCATCCCGCCTCCTCGTCGCTTACGCCCGAGATGCCCGTCGACGAGACTACGCCGACCGTGCTCAATGACCTGCAGCACGTGTTGCGCGACCTGAGGCTGCGAGGCCTGTGCGACGTGATTGTCGACCCCGGGTTCGGTTTCGGAAAGACACTCGAACAGAATTACCGCCTGATGGCCGACCTTGAGGCATTCCGCTCGCTGGAGTGCCCCGTGCTTGTGGGCGTGTCGCGCAAGTCAATGGTCAACCGGCTGCTCGACGTGGCTCCGCAGAGCATTGACTCGCTGCTCGGCACCAATGTGCTTGACGCCTACTCGCTCCTGCACGGTGCGGATATACTGCGTGTGCACGATGTCAGGACGGCTGTCGACACAGTGAAAATCATCAGTCAGCTCACCAAATAACCTACCGTCATGGACTCCTTCGGAATAAAAGACATATTTGACATTGTCATCGTGGCCCTGCTGCTGTATTACCTCTACAGGCTGATGAAAGAGTCGGGCACGATAAACATATTCTACGGCGTGCTGGCATTCATAATGGTGTGGGTGGTGACGTCGGAACTTCTCGGCATGCGGCTCATCGGTTCCATACTCGATAAATTCATGAGTATCGGTCTGCTCGTGCTCGTCATCCTGTTCCAGGACCAGATAAAGCGGTTTCTCGTGGAGCTTGGCTCGCAGAAGCGATGGCGCTTCATCAGCGACCTTTTCCACCATCATAAGGTGACGGCGCAGGAAGACGCCCACAAATGGATCATGCCCGTGGTCTACGCGTGCATGAACATGTCGCGCAGCAAGACGGGCGCATTGGTCGTGATACAACAGGCCATCCCTCTCGACAGCTACGAGAAGACCGGCGACATGATTGACGCCGAAATAAACTCGCGGCTTATCGAGAATATCTTTTTCAAAAACTCACCCCTCCACGACGGAGCCATGATCATAGCCAACGGCCGCATCATGGCCGCAGGATGCATTCTGCCGGTCAGCCACGATACGGATATACCGCGTTCGATGGGGCTTCGACACCGCTCGGGACTCGGCATATCGCAGGCCACCGATGCGGCAGCCATAATCGTATCGGAAGAGACGGGCAATATATCAATCGCCGTAAAGGGGAAAATACATGCGCGCCTGTCGTCGACCGAACTCGAACAGTATCTGAGCAAATTGTCGTTCGTGTCGTGACGATGTGCCTTCGTCGGGGCAGCTGTTTAAGCCGCTCCGTCGCCCCAGCCGAGTAGGTCGGCTATATCTACCCAGAAAAATAGCAGTGTAATCAGTACGACAACACCGACGACGAGCCATATCTGTGCGCGTCGGCGATTGCGTGCGCGTCGTTCCTGGCGCTCGTTCTCGCGGTTTTTTAACCGTCTTTCATAATCATTCATAATAGTGGAATTTTAAAAGATAATACACTTACGGCCAAATACGCCGAGGACAGTGTGCCCTGTTTTGTCGGCGGATTTTTAATAAAATAACATTAAATTGTGAAATTTTGTTTTCGGAATAGCAATTATTGATGTTTCTGTGCCTGAGACTTTATTTATGCTGATATTGGTGATATGTGTCTGTTTGACAGTATATTATATGTATATTTAAGGGCTTGGGATAATCGGATTTTAAGAAAGAAAACAATAAAAACAGAAAAAAGTTGCAAAAAAATGGCTAAAACTATTGCCAATTCAAAAATAATGCGTACCTTTGCAACGCAAACGAAAAAATGAGGGCATAAAGATGACCCAAATGCGAAAATAGCTCAGTTGGTAGAGCACAACCTTGCCAAGGTTGGGGTCGCGGGTTCGAGTCCCGTTTTTCGCTCCAAAAAGAGTTCTTTAACATAGGTATTCCCAAAGCGTCGAGCTTCTGCAATTTGCGAAAATAGCTCAGTTGGTAGAGCACAACCTTGCCAAGGTTGGGGTCGCGGGTTCGAGTCCCGTTTTTCGCTCCAAACCATTCACATTTCTTTCAGGAAGCAAGATTGGGAATATGTCCGGATGGCGGAATTGGTAGACGCGCTACTTTGAGGGGGTAGTGAGCTTTCGCTCGTGTGAGTTCGAGTCTCATTTCGGACACTCTTTTTTAAAACAGTCTCGGATGTATCAGACATCCGGGACTGTTTTGCTTTTATAAACACCAGCACATATAAGCAATCGCTAAACACCAGTACAGAATAAATATATAAACAACAGTACAAGGGCCTTGACAATAGAACATCGTTTAATAGGCTCAGACCGAGATTGCAGTGCATGACAATATGACAATTGCCGGCTTTATTGTGAGGGTGTTGCAGAACTCAAAATATACCAATGAACTTGTAGGGACGCGATTCATCGCGTCCGCGCCCGAAAGGCATAATACCCTAAATATCACAGCTAAAGCGCGGACGCGATGAATCGCGTCCCTACAAATTCGCTGTGACTTTTGACCGTTTATTATAGTTCTGCAATACCCTCCTGCTATGCCGCTGATTACAAGTAATATTTATTTGAGGGGTAGGCGGAGGGTGGAGGGTCTGGTGGCGGTGGCGGTCAGGTCGTAGGCAATGTAGGTGAGGGTGCCTGTCAGGAGGGTGATCAGGGTATAGAGGAGGATGGGGGCGCAGTTGGAGATGATGGTTGCGGCTTCGGTGCCGGCTTGGGCGAGGTTGTTGATGGTGGCCTGGAGGAAGGGGTAGGCGAGGGTGGAGAGGAGGCCTACAATGAAGCCTGTGAGGGCGGCTATGATGATGGGGAGCCGTTTTTTCTTTTGTGCCGTGGCTATCTGTTCTTTTACGACTTCTACCGAGCGGAGGTTCTGTTCGAGACGTGACATGAACCGGTCGTCGGGGGTGAGGCCGGGATTGAAGTCGTCAAAGAGGGATTTGAGGTTGTCTTCGTTCATAATTGCTTTGTGTTTAATCGTCCGGGTTGCAAAATTGCGGGAAGGCGGTTGATGGGTTGCGGACGCACGGGCCGTGCGTCCCTACTGCATTGCGTGTGCGGAGGGTGTTGCAAAACTGATGCCGGTCGCTGCATGATGTAGGGCTGCTCCCCGGAGCAGCCGGTTGCGGAGGTTGATTATCGGTTGTCCGGCGGCTGCACCGGGGTGCAGCCCTACATCATGGTGTGTCATATTTACATAAGTTTTAAACATTTACATACTTCGTTTATACTTATTGTCTCAGGAGGGCTTTTTTTGATTTTTATTGTTGTCTGAAAGTCTGTTTCTGAGAATTCTCGATTATAGGACGCATTGGCGCCGAGAAATGTGACATCGAAGCCGAAAAAACATATTCTAACATATATTAGCGTATATTGTCTAATTTGTCGTTAACTTTGGGGATATGAGTGCGTCTAATATATAAGAGCTTGTCTAAAATATGTTTGTTACGAGATATTTTCTTAAATCCCGAAATATTATAAAATGACCGATTATGAAAAGATTTTTTGCATTATTGATTCCAGTTATGTTGCTGGCGGTGGTGCCGGTTGCCGCGCAGGGACGTTGCGGCTGCCGTGACTGTCGTGATGATTGCCGGCATTATCGCGTGCCGCAGTATTATGTCAATGACAACGGTGTGTTTTTCGAAGGGCGCAGGGTCGAGGGGGCTTCTCCTTCGGGATTCGTGGCGCTTGGCGACGGTTACGCCAAGGATGTCTGGGCAGTATATTATTTCGGAAACAAAATAAATTTTGCTTCGGTGGAGTCTTTTCAGGTGTCGGGCTACGGATATGCGCGTGATTCATGGAATGTATATTACAACGGGGTGAAAATCGACGGAGCGTCGGCCGACAGCTTCCGCGTGCTCAATGACGGGTATGCCAAGGATGCGTGGAATGTGTATTTCGACGGCGTGAAAATCAACGGGGCTATGGCCGATTCGTTCAGCTGCGGCCCCGACGGCTATGCGCATGATACCTGGAATACATACTATTACGGACGTAAAATCAAGTGATGCGCGATGATTTTCAGGCAAATCATCATATTGCTCGCAATTGTAATTCCTTTGGGGATGCAGGCGCAGAAGCAGGCTTCGGTTGTGGTTGATGCAGCGTCGGGTGAACCGCTCGCAAAGGCTTCGGTATTTGACCGGAAGGGTAATTTTATCGGGCTTACCTCAACGTCGGGGCGGATGCCATTGGTGGAGGATGAGTCATATCCGATTGTCATACGCTATCTTGGCTATGAACCCAAGACGGTGAAGCGGCAGGGCACGGCGAGAATACGTATGAGCGAGAGCGCGGCGCAGCTCCCCGAGGTGGTAGTGCGGTCAGACATCAGGAAGGCACTACATATATTGGGATATATGCGTGAATACTCGACACTTACCACGTATACGGATACGGTGGTGCTGTTCAGGGAGAAGATGGTGGATTTCATGCTGCCGGAGCAGGGGGTGAGGAAATTCAGCGGGTGGAGTCTGCCGAGGATGCTGTCGTGCCGTTCCTATTACCGGTTCCGTAATGCCGAGGGGCTCGACAGCGTGTCGGATGCGTTTCCCGACCATTTTTCATGGTCGGACTGGGTGTGCATCCCGCGGCGAATTCCGCTTTCCGAGAAGGTGCGGGCTACAGGCTCCGCTACCGATACCATCAGGGGGAAGTGGGCGATGTCGCGGCTGTGGCGCCGCAGCCGCGACCGTGTGTTTTTGGATGTCGACATACTTACCGACACGGTCAACCGGCGTTTTGTGCCGCAATTGTCGAGTTTTATAAAGGATGACATCGACTTCAGGAGGCTCGATGTCAGGTATGTGTTCGACAACTGCAATGACAACGCCGTGACGGCCGACAACCTGTCAGGGATGTCGTTCAATATCGAGTCGCGCGGACGCGGTCGTAACCTCGAACGGCTGTTCCGTTCGCCGGGGCCGGCCTACGTCGACACTTACGCCGAACTATATATTATCGACAAGGAGTATATTCCGATAAAAGAGGCGAAACAGTGGGAGAAATTCGCTATGGAGAAAGGGGATGTGGCGATGCTTGTGCCCGACGGATTGCCCGAACTGCCGGCCTCGACCCGCGAACTGATAGCGCGCGTGGAGAATATAGATGTCACCGACATCAGGCTGAAAACCGAGATTGACCCGCGTATCGGTCATCTTGTGGTGCTTAAGTGGGATATACTGAGCCGGCTCAAACGCATGGGAAAGGCTTTCATCGGGCTTAAATGACGGTCAGGCCGGGGAGTGGCCGGTGAACATTTCAGACTTTTGAGGTGTAATATGGGTGCGGGGAGTGCCGGTATCCATATTTAATTGTCGGCAGCCGACGGAGTCGGATTTGTATAATCGCCGCGTGTTTCGTATATTTGAACAGTATTTATCACTTACTATATCATACCTGCCACCAATGAATGCCATAACATCCGAGAACATACTGATGACAGGCTCGATACTGCTCATAGCCGGAGTACTGATAGGAAAGACAAGTTACCGTATAGGGTTGCCGTTGCTGCTGATATTTCTTCTCGTGGGAATGGGATTCGGGGTCGACGGACTCGGGATACAGTTCAACGATATGCACAGCGCCCAGTTCATAGGCATGATAGCGTTGTGTATCATACTGTTTTCGGGCGGACTGTCGACGCGGATATCATCGATACGCCCCGTGATAGCTCCGGGGCTTATGCTGTCGACAGTCGGAGTGGTGCTTACGGCACTGTTCACCGGACTGTTCATATGGTGGCTGTCGGGGATGGAATGGACAAATATACACTTCGCGTTGCTGCCGTCGCTGCTGCTTGCGGCCACGATGTCATCGACCGATTCGGCGTCGGTGTTCGGTATTCTGGGCAGCCAGAAAGTGGGGCTTAAGCATAATCTGCGTCCGATGCTCGAACTGGAGAGCGGTTCGAACGACCCGATGGCCTACATGATTACCATTGTGCTTATCGACGCCATCACACTGAGCGGCTCGCTCAGCGGGTGGGGGCTGTGCAGGATGCTGCTGTTACAGTTTGCCGTGGGTGGACTTGCCGGCGCCGCCATGGGCAAGCTGACGCAATGGCTTATCAGGGTATACGTGCGCATGGGTGGTAAAAAGGGCGCGGCCGAAGATCCGTCGCAGACCGTTTCGATGTCAGGCATACTTGTCATAGCGTTGGTGTTTCTTACTTTCGCGTTGGCATCGGAACTCGGCGGGAACGGTTATCTCGCCGTATATATCACGGGTATATTCGTGGGAAATGCCTCGCTGCCGAACCGCAAGGGGATAACGAAGTTTGTCGACGGGCTTACGTGGCTGTCGCAGATAGTGGTTTTCCTTATGCTCGGCCTGCTTGTCAATCCGGCGGAGATGCTTGCCGTAGCACCCGTGTCGCTGATGATAGGAATTTTCATGATACTGGTAGGGAGGCCACTCAGCGTGTTTCTTACGCTGATGCCGTTCCGCAAGCTGACGCTCCGGTCGAAGACATTTGTGTCGTGGGTGGGATTGCGCGGCGCGGTGCCTATCATATTTGCCACCTATCCGGTTGTGGCCGGAGTGGAAGGTGCGTCGCAGATATTCAATATCGTATTCTTCGTCACACTTCTCTCACTGCTTGTGCAGGGTACGACCGTGATTGCCGCAGCGCGACACCTCGGGCTTGTGGAGGAAGAGGCACCACAGGCCGATGATTTCGGCATACAGCTTGACGATGACATGCCGACGTCGCTCCATACACTTGTGCTGACGGAGGAGCATTTCATCAACGGGAACACACTTGGCTCGATGTCACTGCCGCAGGGTTCGCTTGTAATCATGATAAAGCGCAGCGACAAATACATGGTGCCCAACGGCACTATGGCGCTTCTTGCGGGGGATACATTGCTGCTGATGCAGGAAGTCTCATAAGTTGGATTTGATATAGTCGACGATGGTGAAGTCGGTTTTGTAGCCGTTGAGGCCTGGTACGGACGATACGGTTTCTTCGATTTTATTGAACGTGCGGTTGCATACGGCTCGTATAAAATCATAGATTTCGCCGCAATATTCAGTGCACGGCGTGATAGCTATCTCATGTGACGCGCCGTTGAAGCGGTGGAAAGCGTGGGGAATCTCTTTCTGTCTGAGAGCTGTGCTTATGGATTTGGAGCCCCAGAGTCCGAAGTCGCCCAAAGTGGCTTTCTCGAAGGGCACCACGCAGTCGGCGTCGCCGTGGAACAGCAGGATGGGGCATGGAGTCATCTGCCACTGCGGCGCTCCGTCGGAGCATACGGCTCCGGCCATCGATATGACACCTGCGTAATTGAAATTGTGGGGAAGGCTGACGCCGGCGTAATATATCTTGTCGTTGCACAATGTGTCTTCGGCCTGGAGTACGGTTATGGCTCCGGCACTCGAGCCGCATGCGAAAATCAGGTCAGGGTCGATATTCCACTGTGAAGATTTTGATATGACATAGCCGGTGGCTGTGAGGAAGTCGGTGGTGGCGGCCTGTATGGCCGATGCGAGATGAGACTTGAAGCCTTCGGGTGTCATCATTTCTTGTGCGGGAACGTCTTTCAGCAGAGTGCGGTAGTCGACCGATACGACTGCCACGCCGTTGCGGGTCAGGTATTCAAACATGTGGATATAGGAGCTGTAGGCTCTGTCGCCACCTTTAAATCCTCCACCGAAAGCAAAAATCATTACGGGAGAGGGCGCGGGTGATGCCGCAGGGTAGAAGTCGAGACGCAGTGTGTCGTTTCCGGCGATGTTGTAAATCTCGGTTGTCTTGCCGGAAGCCCATGATGACATAAATGACACCATGCAAAAAATCAGGGCTGATACAGTTTTTCTCATATTTAATTTAAATTCTAATATCAATCTTTTGCTGCAAAGCTACTAATTTTAGGCAACTGTTCAAAATTATAAGTGACTTATGGGGATATACAGATTAAACAGTCAAGTGCGAAATTACATAAAATGCCTGAAGATTTTTGTTCCGAATCAAAGGAGTGGCAGGACAGTTTGCCGAATTGCTCGAAGCTGCCGGAGTGGATACCGTCAAGGAGTTGCGTCATCGTGTGGCTGCAAATCTGCATGAACGCCTTGTCGAAGTCAACGATGCAAAAAATTTTTGCAACCGCGTGCCTGCTGTGTCGGAAATAGAGCGTATGATAGAGCAGGCCAAGGAGATTGCTCCCGTGATGACATACTGATATAGTGTTGTCGGGAGGGATTTTTTTACCGATTTTTCCGCGGTTACAAACCGCGGCTACTATTAGCCACTGTAGTTTTATATTGCAGGCGATTGACCGATATAGCTATCGGTCAATCGCCTCGCTGCATGTATACGGGCATTTCAATTACTATATTTTTGCGGTTGAGGTTGAATGGTAAACTGATGGTTATTAGGATGTTATTGATATAAATGCAGGTGCGTTGACTACATATTTACTCCATTGTCGCATTTTGATGTAAATTTCGGATATTTCTATGTTAATTTTGTATTGTCATTTTTTTGGAGATACTTAACTTTAAATATAAACTTATGAAAATCTTTACCAGACTAACAATCGGCGCCATTATGCTTGCAGGTGCCTCTACCGTGAATGCTCAGAACCGTCAGGACCTGCTTTTTCTTGCAGGGGATGCTTTATCTTACGGATGGTCGCTTGACGATGCTACCGCACTTGTAGCGACTGCGGAAAATGACAAGGTCTATACCGGGACCGTATACCTTGAAGCAGACAAAGATTTCAAATTTCTCACTACATACGATTTCGGCAATAAAGAATTTCATTCGGTCTCGGCAAACGCTACCCCTGATGCAGAAGGGAAAGTATCGCTGATGGTGGACGGAGATGATAATAAAATACATGTGGCCGAGAGTGCCAACTATCTCATTAATGTCGACACCGAGTCACTCACCGCAACAATAGTGAAGTCGGAATACCAGCAGACGCATATCCCGTATTGCGCGCTGTTTATGGTAGGCAGCACATTCGAGTCAAACTATAGCTGTGACCAGGGACACGTCATGCGTCAAAATGCAGCAGAGCCATACGTATTCACTGCCAAGGACGAAATGATGAATGCCGGAGTATTTAAAATAAACTGGGCTATCAAGGGTGCCGGAACATGGAACGGCAAATACTGGTATTTCCGCGATGCTAACGACGCGACGAAGATGATACTTAATGCCGACGGCGACAACCAGTGGGAAATCACGACCGCCGGAAAGTATGATGTTACAGCCAATATTGTCGACAATACAATCAGTATCCTTCCGTCATCAGCTGGCGTGGCTGAAATAGAGGCCGACGCATCGGTGGAAGCTGTCTATTACAATATGCAGGGTATGCGTGTGACAAATCCCGAAAAAGGTGCTCTGGTAATCAAGGTATCCGGTGGCAAAGCACAGAAAATAATATTTTAAGAGATTGTCTAATCGCTTCAACAGCATCCACCCAATAATCATACAATGAGATTTTTTCAACTGTTTATATCTTTGTCGATAGCCGCGTGTGCCACGGCTGTCGACATGAACCACCTATATATTGTCGGGCCTGCCGCCACTGACGGTCAATGGACTGCCGACCTGCCTGAAGAGATGGTCTCGATAGGTTACGGTACGTTCCTTTGGGACGGCTATTTAGGTGAGGGCGAGTTCAAGTTCCTCAACCGTCTTGGCGACTATAATTCCTCACTTGTGGCTGAGAATGAAAACCAGCGCGTAGAATCGGAGCAGACATATACGTTGGTCGACAATTCCTCGGGTCAGGGGCGTTATGACTTCAAGTTCTGGAATCCTGAGGCCGGGGAATGCCGCATCATCGCCAACATGTCGGTTAATCCCATGACTCTGAAGTTCCGCCGCCCCGTCATACTGATGGTCGGAACCGCAGTGCGCGGATGGGGGAGTCCGTCGCAGAATATCCCGGTATTTGCCGATGACGAGGGCGTAGTGGAATGGACAGGATTGCTTCAGGCCGGCGAAATAAAGTTTCTTAAAGGGAACAACTGGTCGCCGTGCTACAATGCTCCTGCTCACGACGAGGTGTTCACAGACGGTCGCCACGGGCTTATATATAACGAAAACGGTGAGAATGACCATAAATTCATTGTGCCGCATAGCGGACGGTACACGTTGCGGTTCAATATGCAGGAGCCGTCGGTGACGGTATCGTCGGATGCAGGTCCCTCCCTTGCCGGAGCATTCACGGCTTCACCGGGGCGTTATGTGGTAGCAGCCGACCGCAACGGACGTCATCTGTATTTCGGCGCGGTGCCGAAGCGTCTGTTCGTGCGTTCGCTTGACGGCAAGGTAACACCGTTGCAGACGGCCATGGGCGACGGAGAGCGTTTTTCCGGGCAGGTGTATATGGAAAAGGGTAATTATTACAAACTTTATGCCGATGAGTCATGCTCGGATGAGTATTGTTTCAGTCCGAATACCGATGTCGACATATCGTCGGGCGCCACAGGTAATGTAGCTCCCATGCACGGTAACAGTTATACGGTCGGCCAGACAGGGAATTATAACGTGATGGTCGATTTCAGCGGCAATATCCCGTCGGTGTCGGCTATGATGAATGTCACCGGGACGGAGAATATGACAGTTGATTCCGGTGTCAGAGTCTATGCAGAGGGATGTGACATAGTAGTGGAAGGGGAGTACGGACATGTCTCCGTGGCCGATGTATATGGCCGGGTCATATCCACGTCGGCCCGCACGACGGTTGCTCCCGGCATATATATCGTTGTGGTTGATTTGAAAACATTTAAACTCATAGTAAGATGAACGGATTTCGCAGACTGCTCATAGTTCCGGCCATGCTGGCGGCCGCCAACATTGCCAGCGCCCAGTCACTTGAGATAGCCACGGGTGATAAAAACATGCAGTGGCCTCCGGTATCGGCCGTACCGATGACGGCTATGCCTGACGGAAGTTTCCATGTAGCTACGCTGAATGTGGCTGACGGAACGTATTTCTGCATTTCGGATAAAGGCGATGGGGGTACGCCCTTGCGTCTGGGGCCGGCCGGTAACAAAGACCTCGGCAACGAGGGGAATGTCTATTCCCGGCTTCTGGACTCGCCGGATAAAATAGATGTGTCACAGGAGGTAAAACGTCCGGCAGGAGTATCATCGATTGATGAGTTTGACTTATGGACAGACAAGGCCCGGTATGTGCCGGGTCAGGAGGTATGGATACAGGCTTCCAAGTTCAGGGATGTGCCCGGGGCGACGGTGCGTTACCGCCGCGGCGCAGACGTGATTGCGGAGCACCCGCTGGTGCAGGAATGGTGGGCCTGGACTCCTCCGGCCGATGATTTCGAGGGGTATCTTGTGGATGTATATTCAACCGATGCCGACGGCAACGAGCATATCCACGGCTCAATCGGAGTGGATGTGTCGTCGGACTGGAAGCGATTTCCGCGTTACGGTTATACGGCATGGTATGAGCCGTCAAGGCTTGACGGAGTCACGGGTGACATAGCGTTTCTCAATCGCCGGCATATAAATGCCGTGCAGTTCCAGGACTGGCACCTGAGCCATCACAAGCCTTTTTGCGGCGATGCGGTCTACACGGATATAGCCCGGCGTGAGGTGTCGCTGGAAGTGGTCAAGAAGAATATCGAGGTGCAGCATGCGTTCAATATGGAGTCGTTTTTCTACAATCTCGGTTTCGGGGCGTTGGAAAATGCGGGTGCGGCTGCCGACGGTGTGAAAGAGGAATGGTATTATTACCGTGACCCCAATCATTCGCAAAAGGACCGCCACTCTCTCCCAAGCGACTGGAAGAGCGACATATCGTTCGTCGACCCCGGAAACGCCGAATGGCAGGCTTACCTCATAGGGCGCAACCGCGAGGTGTATGGCAATCTCGATTTCGACGGGTTTCAGGTAGACCAGGTGGGATACCGCGGCGACGATACATACGACTACTGGGGCAACCGTTTCAACCTTTGCGACAGGTTTCCGTCGTTGCTGAAAGCTCTTAAGAACGGACATCCTGACAAGAGGCTTATCATGAACAGCGTGTCGAAATACGGTGCTTCGGGCATTGCTTCGTCGGGTGTGATTGACGTGTGCTACAATGAATGCTGGGCCGATACGCATTCGTTCATGGATCTGTACTGGATTGTGTTTGACAACAACAAAGCGTCGCGCAACACGGTGCGCACTGTATTCGCCAACTATATGAACTATGATTATGGCAAAAACAACTGGGGGAAGGAGTTCAATCCGCACGGCGTATTGCTTACGGATGCATGTATATTCGCTCTCGGTGCCGGACATCTTGAACTTGGTTCGGGGGGCAATATGCTTTGCAATGAGTATTTCCCCAATACCAATCTGCGCATCGGTGCGGGGCTTACGGAATCTATAACAAGGTATTATGACTTCGCCACTGCATACGAAACGCTGATTTACGACACCAAGCGTGAGCTTACGCCGAATATCACGCCGATGGAGGATACCCCGGCTGTGAGCGTGTGGAACTATCAGAAAGGTCCGCAGCCTCGCAGGATTGTAGTGCGCGGTACCGAGACGCAGAAGGGCCAGCTCGTATATCATCTGTTGAATTTCCGCAAAGTAAACTCGCTGAGCTGGCGCGACCTCAATGCCGACCAGCCTGAGCCGGAACTTACCACCAATATCAAACTGAGCATAGATGTTGACAGGATGGTATCGCGCGTGTGGGTGGCTTCGCCTGACAGCGATGCGTGTGTGCCGGTAGAGCTTCCGTTCGTGCAGCAGGGCAATGCCGTCACGGTCACGGTTCCGTCGCTACGCTACTGGTCGATGCTTGTATTTGAATAGAGGGTGTTGCAGAACTCAAAAATACGGACCGAATTTGTAGGGACGCGATTCAATATTGTTTATTTATGGAGCGTGGCTGGAGCGAGGGCGTCTCGCCCTCGTGGTATTATTCTTATACGATGAAAGTTACCACGGGGGGCGAGACGCCCCCGCT
>CAJLWO010000056.1 GCA_905210435.1 uncultured Bacteroidales bacterium | reverse complement strand
GGGATAGTGACACCAACGGGCTTTCAGCCCTCCGCTATTTGAACCGCATTGCACATACAGTGCGTCCTTACAATGTTGAAAGCAGATATAAAAAATTGACCGGGGATTTCGCCTGGCGAAATCCCCGGTCGTTACCAATGTTTTCTACCTTAAATAATAAATCTGAGAAAGAGCAGGATTTATATCATTATTTCGATAGGCGTACAATCTTGCAGCCGTGGGCGGGAATTGTGGCTGTGATGGTCGATACGGTGCCTTCGTCGGCATGGCGCCAAAGGTCGCGCATCTTCCATTCGCCGCTCATTCCGAATGTGCTGAGGTCAAACGAATAGCTGCGGGCGCTGTCGTCGCGGTTGAACAGTCCGATTACATAGTCGCCGTTTGACATCTGGCCGTACCATATCTCGTTGTTCTTGTCGGAAAGCTTGTCGCTGAGGGGCTTGCCCACAAATCGGTCGGCATTCAGCTCAAGCAGCTCGGCGTTGGTGTAGAATTTCAGATTGTTGCCGATGTTGCTGTACTGGTCGGCCACTGTCACCGGACCGCCGGCCATCAGCTGGAGTGATACCACTGTCTCTTTCTCGGCATCGGTCGAGAAGGTGTTGAGGCGGATAAAGTCGCCGTCGAGTATCACTTTCTCGCGTCCAGAGATGTGCGACCAGTAGGTGAAGCCGTCGAACATATTCATGCAGTTGGGCCAGTTGTTGTATGACTTGCCCCTGTCGGCTGCCGAGCAGTGCCACCAGCCTCCACCGAGGGTGTCGGCAACGATTCTCACCATATTGCCGTATCTTGCCTCGACTTCGGCATCATTGTTGAGGTGAGGCATTACAAGCGAGGTGAAGATACCGTATTTTTTAGCGGACTCGGCGATGTAGGCCAGTGCGCGGGCGTATGATTCGCGGCCGTAACCGAGACCTACGGTGCCCATACCGCGGTCCTTGCCGTCCTCATACCACGAAAGGAAGTCCATGCGGATGTATTCGACTCCGAGTTCCTTATAGTGCTTGAAGAACCCGTCGATGAATTCTTTTGCACCAGGATTTTCAGCCACGGCCCAGCTGAACCACATGTCGGAAGCTCCGGGGTTGAGCACTGTATTCGAGCCGTTGTATTTGAGATTGCGGAATGTATATTGGGTTCCTTCGATAGGTGTGTTGTCGGAGCCGTGTATCCACAACGGGTTGTCGTAGATACCTACTTTAAGACCCTTGGCCTTGCACTTCTCGACGAGTTCCTTGATTGACATTGAGCCGTAGTGGGTCATGTAGCCGCTTTCATCCTGTGCAAGCATCGGGATAAAGCCGTCGGTGCATATCATATCGTAGCCGTAAGGCTTGAGATCGGTGGCGACCCAGTCGATTATCTTGTCCCACTCCTGGGGCGTGATATCCATGTCTTCGTTTGCCACGCCCTGCTGTGACTGAGTGTAGCAATATTCATACACGCTCCAGTAGAGCGGGGCTTTGAACTGGTGTATGTCTTCCACTACCGGCAGGTCGGGAAGCTCGTATTTGGGGGGATAGCGCATCTCGATGTCATCGGTGCAGGCTACCAGTGTGGTTGCAGCCAGTGCGGTTGCGATTATATTCATTTTTTTCATAATTGATTTTAATTTATCAGTCGAGGTATTTTACATCAATGGTCATTGACTTGATGTTGAGAGTGAGGCGGTAGTTGCCTTCGGTCACAACTTTCCATTTGTCGTCGGGTCCGGTGGTGTAAACCATGTCATTGGCTGCCACACCTGAGGCCGATACTTCGCAATCGGGCGATGACGGACGGTAGAACGGGGCTGAGAAGTCCTTTTCTGAGCAGGCTTTGAAATCGCCCTTCTTGAGTTTGCCGGTCCATACGTATTCCCCTTCTACATCTTTAGTAGGAGTGAATTCCGTCGCATCGTCGAGGCTCCATCCGCCGGGAGTGGCGTCGCCGATCATGTAGAGGGGCGTGATTATTTCGGCTTCCTCGAGATATTTTGCATCGAAAGTCATGTCCGTGATGTTGAATGTCAGGCGGTATTTGCCTGCGTCGATGACTGTCCATTTGTCATCGGGAGCAGCCGAGAGTACCATGGCGTTTGAGGTGACGCCCGATTTTGATACCTGGCAGCCTGCGGTGGCCGGACGGTAGAATTCGGCATCAAAGTCTTTGTAGAACGAGGCCTTGAAATCACCCTGTTTCAGCACGCCTTCCCATACATAGAGGTTTTCAGTCTCGGTGGTAATCGTGGTGGCGTTGTCCAGACTCCAGCCGCCGGCGGTCGCGTCGCCGATCATGTAGAGGTTGGGCAGGGTAGTGGTGCCGTCGAGATATTCAGCCTTGAATTTCATGTTTTCGGTGTCGAATGTCAGACGGTATTTTCCGGCTACGGTTACTTTCCACTGGTCGTCGGGTTCGGTGGTGAATACCATTTCGTCGGATGCGGCTCCGGTTTCGGATATTTCACAGTCGGGTGTGGAGGGACGGTAGAACGATGCCGAGAAATCTTTTTCACGTGCAGCTTTCAGCGAGCCGCGGCCGAGTTCGCCTTCCCATACGAAGATGTTCTCATTGGCGGCAGTGGCTTCGATTACCGTGGCGTTGTCCCAGCTCCAGCCGCCGTCGGTGGCCTCGCCTATCATATAGAGTTTGGGGGTAGGTTTATAGTCACCTATGTATTCGGCTGCGATAGTCCAGTTCTCGAGGTCGAAGGTCAGGCGGTAGATGCCCGGATCGGTAACTAACCATTTGTTGTCGGGGCCGGCTGTATAGATGAATGATTCGGCGGCGACACCATCTTTGGTTACGTTCACTCCGTTGGCTGCGGGGCGTATGAACGGCACGCTCCAGCTTCCTGTTGTAGGAACGACCTTAAACTCGCCCTTATCGAGAGTTCCCTCATACACGTATATGTATTGTGATTTCTTCTCGAGTTCGGTAGGACTGTCGATGTCCCATCCGGTAGGAATGGCATCACCTACAATGTAGAGCTGGTCCACTTCGATTGGCTCGATAACGGGAGCGTCCTGCTCGCGTACGAACGATGCGCTCATAGTCCAGTTGCGCAGGTCGAAACGCAGATTGTAGATGCCCGGATCGGTTACTTTCCATTTGTCGTCGGGGTCGCCGGCGTTCATTTTGAACTTGGCTTCGGCGATGCCGGCCTTTCCGATGGCGGCACCGTTGGTCAGCGGCCTGATGAACGGCTCGTCAAAACTGCTGGCCTTGAGGCAAAGTTTCATTTCTCCGCCATTCAGCGGGCCTTCCCATGTGAATACGAGGGGATCCTCCTCGCCTGCTTCGAGAGGCGTTGCGGCATCGAGGCTCCAGCCATTGGGGGTCGCGTCGCCGATCATATACAGGGTTGACGTCTTGATGGGCAGGTCGCCGTCAATTATTATCAGGTCCTTCTCGCCATCACAGGCGGTAATTCCCGCCATGAGCAGCAGCCCTGAAAGTATTGAGATTATATTGCTTATTTTCATGACTTATGATTTATTGAATTGTATTATCTGCCGTAGCCCGGATTTTGTTGGAGTATCGGGTTGGCATCGAGAATAGTGCGGGTGAGAGGGAAGATGGCTGTATGGTTGTCGGAGTCGGGAGTCTTGTCCCACCAGCGGCCTGTATTGAACTTACCGAAACGTATCAGGTCGATGCGTCGGCGGCTTTCGGCGAAGAATTCGCGGCCCCATTCGGCAAGCATCTCATTCTCGTCAAAGCGCACGGCGCCTTCGGGCGAGTAGAGCACATCGTCAAGGTTTTCGGCCGGATAGTTGCGGCGGCGCACAGAGTTGAGAAGGGTGGCGGCTCCGTTGCGGTCGCCTGCACGCATCTTGCATTCGGCGAGCGAATAGATTATTTCCGGCAGACGTATTTCAGTGTAGTCGCTTTCAAGCTGGTTCTCGTCAGCGTCGTCGTAGAAAGGATATTTTACGAAATGCCATCCTGAATTGTGGTCGCCGGTGCGCAGCACGCTGCTTTTGTTGGCCGGCCACTTGTCGGGTGCGAGAGAGTGGAATGTGCCCACAGCGTCGCGTAAGTAGAGCTCGTAGTCCACCTCCGGAGCCTTCAGACGTTTTGTGGCGCCTGTCGTCTTGTCGGTGTATTCGCAATATCCGTAGAGGAAGAGACCTTCGCGGCGGCTGTTGCCGAGATTGCGGTAGCATGTCATACGGTAATCGCCGGGGTATTTGCGGAAATTCTGTACCGGCATGCCGAGTTCATACTCATAGAGATTGCCGTCGAGGTCATAGCTCGGAGATGCGGCATACTTGGTGTTGTGGCCTACGCCTGATTTATTGTCGTCGAAGAATTCGGCGGCTTTTGCGGGTACTGTCCATGCGTAAGTGTCGCCGTCATAATGCCAGTGAGAATAACCTTTGGCGCCGGGGAATCCAAATATCACCTCGTCACACTTGTCATTGTCCCAGTCGAATGCGGCATCCCAGCGGTCGGCCAGCTGATATGCACCGTATACGCCGGCCAGAATGTCTTCGGCTACTTTGGCGCAGTCGCTGTAATGGTCTTCGCCGATATATACTTCGGCATTGAGGTAAAGGCGCACGAGCAGTGATGCGGCTGCGGCCTGTGTCCATTGTCCCTGAAGCTGAGCGTTTGTGCCGAGGGCTTCTTTCTTTACAAGGAGCTTGGTGCAGTCGATAAGCTCTTCTTCGATGAATTTGAACACCTTTTCAGGCTCGACCTGCGGAGTCGAGGGCTTGTCACTGTAGGTGGTCACGAGGGGCACGTTGCGGAATGCGTCGAGCAGGCGCAGGTAGAACCATGCACGCAGGGCGCGGCACTGTGCCTTGAGGTTGTTGAATTCGATGTCGGTGAAGCCGAAACGCTCCGGAGTGAACCGGCTCAGGTCCTCGATGACGAGGTTGCACTGCATGATTCCCTGGAAGCAACCGTTCCATTCGGTCTGTGCTTCGCCGAAATCATCGACGGTCCAGGTGTGGTAATGCAGACGCTCCCATTTGCCGCCGTCGTACCACCAGCCGTCGCGGGTGGGTGTTATGAGCTGGTCGGCGGTAAGTTCGTTGAGCACGTGGCGGCTGCCGATGCTCCAGAATGCATGTTCGAACGGACGGAATGTGGCACGTATGACGTCCATCTTTGTGTTGTAGTAGTTGTCCGAGCCGACTTTGTCGTAAAGAGTCTCGTCAAGGTCGGTGCAGCTCCCCAATGCCACCAGGGATACTGCCGCTACCGCTATATTTTTCAGTAATTTCATTTCAGTGGTTTTGCTATGTTTAGAAATCGATTTGTACGCCTGCTATGAACTGGCGGGTCTGAGGATAGTATGAGCGGCTTCCCGTAGCGCCGGGCTCGAGGCCGTTGACATCATACGAAGTCGGGTCTACGCCGCTGAATTTTGTAAGTGTGAACACATTCTTCACCGAGCCGTATACGCGTACGCGGTCCAGGAAACGGCATTGCGGCAGACGCAGGGTGTAGCCTAACGTAATCATGTCGAGCTTGAAATAGTCGCCTCTTTCAAGGAAGTAGTCCGACACTACGGTAGTGGCGTTGGGCGATATGTCGAAGTTCTTGCCGTAAGCTTTCTTAAGCTGGTTGCCCGTGAAGTTGCGGGTTCCGTAATAGAAATCGTGGATATTGAAGATGTCGTAGTCAAAGGCGCCGCGGAAGAAAAGTGCCAGGTCGAAATTGCGGTAACGGAAGTTGTGGGTAGTCGACATGGTGAACTTGGGCATGCCGTTGCCTACGATGCAGCGGTCGTCGTCGGTGGCCTGCGACGCGCGGATTATGTCGCCGTCCTTGTCATATACAAGCCATTCGCCTTCCGAAGATATACCGGCGTAGCGCCACATGTGGAAGTTGCCGACCGACTGGCCTTTCTCGATGCGCTGGAGAGTGTAGTAGGGGTAGGGGTCCTGAGTCGACACGCGGTTGTCGTAATCGCGGCCTACGTACTCGGAATTGCTGAAATCAACGAATTTGTTGCTCATTGTCGAGCCGATGACTCCGAAGCTGTAGGAGAAATCCTTGGTGTCGACTACGTTGAAGTTGAGGTCGAACTCGAAGCCGCTGTTCTTCATCGTGCCCACGTTGACGAATGTCTCGTTGTGGATATTCGGCGGAACGGGCACAGTGTAGTTGCCGAGCAGATCCTGCTGGCGGCGGTTGAAGTAGTTGAGTGAACCGTATATGCGGTTGTTGAGCACCGAGAAGTCAAGACCGATGTTCCAGTTCTTGCCTTTTTCCCATTTGAGGTCGGGGTTGACGTTGTTGCCCGGGCCCCATACCTGGAAATACTTGCCGTTGTAGTAGTAATCGCCGAAGCCCGACATGGTGCTTATGGAGTTGTAGCTGCCGAAGTCCTGGTTGCCGGTGACACCATAGTCACCGCGTATTTTCAGGTCGTCGATCCATGTGATGTCCTTCATGAAATTTTCCTGCGAGATACGCCAGCCGGCCGATACGGCGGGGAAGTTACCCCATTTGTGGTTCTTGCCGAATTTCGACGAGCCTTCGTGGCGGAGTGATGCGGTGAAGAGGTACTTGCCGTCGTAGTCGTAGCTTACACGGCCGAAGAATGATATGAGTTTGCAGTCGTTCTTGTAGCTGCCCATCATCACCTGGCCTTCCTCTTTGGCCCATTCGCCCGAACCGAGATTGTCGGCACCGAGACCGTCGTTGGGGAAGTCCTTGTTTTCTGCATTGAAGCCTGAGTAACGCTCATATTGGTAAGAATAGCCTACCATACCCTTTACATTGTGCTTGTCGGCGAATCGGGCGTTGTAGTTGGTGAGCCATTCGACCATGAATGTGCGTCCTTTCGAGTATGACCGGCTGCCTTCGCCTTCGTGGCCGCTATGGATTGCCTGAGTGCTTGTCGACGGGCGGAACCATGTGTTGTCGTGTGAATACTGATGGTCGGCAAACATAATCTGTGTGGTCAGATGGTGTATGCTTGAACCGTCTTTCGCGAGGAGGGGAAGCAGGTTGAGGCGCACGGTACCGTCCCAGTCGAGAAGTTTGGTGTCGGCATGGTCGGTTTCGAGTTTCTGGCGCTCAACAGGGTTGCTGCCGGTTATCTGGCCGAAGAAATCGTAGTATTTCGACGGGTCGTTGGGATCCATCAGCGGAGTGGTCGGATTGGCCTCGAGAGCATCCTTGAACACGCTCCAGTCAGATGCGTCGCGGTATATGATACGTGGTGCGACGTTCATGTTGATGGTGAAGAGACCGCCTTTGGTGGTATGCATCACTGATGCGCGGGCGCCGTACTCCTCGCGGTTGGAGCGGAGGTCGATACCGTTGGCATCGCGATAGTCGGCTGTCACGCGGTAGTTGCTGTTCTCGTTGCCGCCGCTTATAGTGAGGGTGTGCTGCATGGCAAAACCGGTACGGGTCACTGCGTCGAGCCAGTCGAGATTGCCGCCGAGGTCGACACCGCGGTCACCCCATCCGAGGCGTACGTCGCGATAGTCCTGGGCGCTCATTATGTCAAGTTCTTTCTTTGCCTTGTCCCATGAGAGGGTTGCGGAGTAAGAGGTGTGGACGGCTCCGTCCTTGCTTCCCTTCTTGGTGGTGACGACAACAACGCCGTTGGAGCCGCGCGTACCGTAGATGGCCGACGCAGCACCGTCTTTCAGGATGTCGAACGATGCGATGTCATTGACATTCACGTTGGAGAGGTCGCCGCCGGGCACGCCGTCAATCACGATAAGCGGGCCGAGACCTGCCGAACGCGACGAGACGCCTCGTATCTGTATGCCTGCCATGTTGTTGGGGTCGCCGGCACCGGTGTTGGTGATTGACACGCCGGGCACCTTACCCTGGATGAGCATCTTGGGGTCGGGTGAGCTTACGGTGAGGAAGTCTTTTTCGCTTACGTGGGAGATTGCCGAGGTAAGTTCCTTCTTGTCCATCGTTCCGTAACCGATTACGACGACTTCGCTGAGCACTTCAGCGTTCTCCTCCATTACTACATTGATTACTTTACGGTTGTTGATCGGTTCTTCTACTGTCTGGTAACCGACGTAGGAAAATTTAAGTTTTCCCTTTGCATCGGCGTTGATGCTGAATTTACCGTCAAGGTCGGTGGATACGCCTGTCGGTGTACCCGGTACTGTCACGCTTACCCCGAGCAACGGTTCGCCCGTGGTGTCGGTGACTGTTCCTGTTATGCTTATTTGCTGAGCCGACATTATCTGAAAGCCGGTCATCAGAAACAGCAACAGAAACAGGCTTTGAATTTTACTGTTACTTTTTGCCATCGTTTTGTTAAATGATATTAAGGTTAGTAGTTAATCAGGTTAAGGTTACTGAATGCAAATATATATATAGATTTAAGGTGTAGCAACGGGGGATATTGAAAATGTAGTAAGTTTTGTTATCTATAACGCTGTATTACAATTGTATAGTCTATTGCGTGAAGGCTGTTTAAGTAGTGTTTTTTTTATCTTGTCATATAGTGAAATCAGGTTGTCGCGGCTATCCGGCGTCAGTATGTCGGGTGGCGGAATGCGGAAAGTGTAATGACAGACATTGCGCGTATGATGCAATTACAGGCCGTACCGGCGGTCAGCCTTTATTGCGGTTTGTACGTCCTATTTTCATGACATCGGCATCGAGTGTGTTGCGGTCACCTTTTGCCTTGTTGCGTACCTTTGTGCGATAGTTATAAATTGTAGTAAGGGAATATCTCAGGAATTTGGCTATTTTGTCGCTGTCGGTTATGCCGAGTCTTATAAGTGCGTAGATGCGCAGTTCGGCGTTGAGGGTTCCCTCTTTTTTGGGGATTATGGCTTCTCCCGGAAGCAGGAGGCTGTTGAATTCCTCCACAAACGTGGGGAAAAGGCTTAGGAAGGTCCTGTCAAACTTGTCATAGAACGCTTTTAATTCATCGTCAAATACGGCCGATGATTTCAGCAATGTCTTTAACTCGTTGGTTTTCCCTGAGTTGACGAGCTTGCCTATGGTCTTGCGGTAGGTGTCGAGTTTCTCGATATGTACAAGGCACTGGTCCATATACCGGCCGATATATACCTCTTTGAGCTCGGATATTTCGGCAATGGCGTTGTAGGCTTCGGTAAGTTTTCCGTTGGATGCGCGCAACTCCTCGGTAAGTTTGTTCTGCCTGTTGTATGCCTCTTCGATTTCTTTTCGGGCAATGGCAATCTTCACCATCTGTCGGCGCATATAGAAAAGCATCGCGACGAGTAGAAGAGCCATCACCGTGATGATTGCGATGTATCTTTCAAGGGCTTTCTTCTGGCTTTTTACCTTTTCGATATATATGCCGTTGATCATGGGATATGAGTCGTTGAGCTCGATGATACGTTGTCGCGCGTTGCACTTTGTGGCATCGTCCACGGCTATTGACAAGAGCTCATACGCCCTGTCAAGATCGCCGTCTTCGTATAGCATCAGAGCCAGTTGTCGGAGCGAAACATATTCCCTTACCGATGATTTTATGTCGGAAATCGATGAAATAAGGAGGTTTTCTTTCTGTTTGGTCCTGTCTCCGGTCATGGCGTATGCTTCCGACAGTGTCCAGGCACATATCGCCATGTCGTGCTCCGACAGATTGTTGTTATCCATGAACGACTTCAAGAGCCGGAGGGCTTCGGTAGGGGAGCCGTTGACATTCATATAGTCGGCTTTTGTGATGACATGTGCCAGTGAATTGGGATCGTTGGCATGAATGATCGAGTCGCGGTATGAGTTCGTGAGATTCAGATATCTTTGCTTGTCTGCGGGAAATGCCGCATGGTTGGCCATGTATCCGTAGACCGTACGCTTTATATGGAAATAGTTCGCGCGGAGATAGTCCGGGACTTCGGCCGGAGGTATTGAATCCATCAGGCTCATGCATTCGTGGTACATGCCGGTGGCACTGTATATCTTGGCCTGGTTCATCAATGCGTGCACCATGAGGTCGCGGTCGCCGGTTCTTTGGGCTATGACCTTTTGGCGCAGGCTGATGTTGTAGGCTGAATCGGTGTTGAATGAATTGTATTCGTCGTACAGATGATTCAGCACATCGAAGCGTTCACGGTCGTCTTTAGCCGACAGTGATTTGTTGTGAAGTTCCGACAGACGTGCTTCTTTCTGTTGCAGATATATGTCTCTCTGGGCAATGACACAATCCAACTGCTCCATAAGTGAATCAGTCGGCGTCTTTCCTGACATGCCGCTATGGCACAGACAGAATAATAAAAGGTATATTATAGATTTAAAGCAAGAATTACTCATTGTATTCATAAACGTACATTTCATGTACACTTACAAATGTACGAATATTTTTGTAACAATAAAATGCCTGACTGTTAAAATAAACTTTAAATATATGTTAATCGTAGGTGTGGAAATCATTTTCTCGATATTCCGGCTGAGGTGATTGCCTGCGTCCGTGCCGGTCGAGTCCCATTGCCCGGAGCGTATCGCGGTTGACGCGACGGCGTTCAGGGTCGTACCACCATCCCCATTTGTTGAAATATCTGATCATATTCAGGCAATGTACCCACAGCATCCGCAGGCTTTTATAGCTCGAAGCGCGGTGGTCGTGCACTACTGTCACGTGTGGATAGTATAGCGTGATGTATTTCCGGTGCATGCGGCGCGTGATGTCTATATCCTCGGGATACATGAAGAAACGTTCGTCAAAACCGCCGATTTCGCCAAGCGCCCGCATGCGGAACATCATGAAACTGCCCTGATGGTAGGGTATGTTGGCCGAGAGGTGAGGATCGCGTTCGGCAAGCACGTAGCGGTGATTGCGACTCCGCTTCATGAATGAAGGAAGAAAACGGCGCCCGAATACGTCGATGGGTGTCGGCAGCAATCGCTGTACATACTGCTCCGTACCGTCGGGGTAAACGATTTGTGGAGAAATTTGGCCGATACGTGAATCGGTTAAAAGCACTTCTATCATCCGGTCTACCACGCCCCGACCGAATCTTATATCGGTATTGAGCACGATGTGTGCTTCAAATCTCTCGGCATATGCACAGTGTATTGCCATATTGTGGGCTGTCCCGTAGCCGGGATTGTTCGGAAGATGACGGTAGCGTAGTTTTATGCAGCGCAGATTCCATCGTCGTGCTATTGCCGAAGCCACATCGGTCATTTCGGGTGAATTGTCAATCACCCATATGTCGGTGACACCGTTTTCGACAAGGCACGTCATGCACTGGAGCACTTCCGCCATGTCGGTGCGGTAAAGAACCATCGATGCCGAAACCCTCATCATCATGCCTGCATTAGTAAAATATTTGACAATTAATGTCGCGACAAAGGCTTACCTGCCATTTTTGCACTCTTTTTCCGAAATTATATATTGTTTTACCTCTTTGAAGAGTTTGGTAGCGAATACGAAGTCGTTGAGGTCCTTGTTGTCGGTCTCGAAAATTTTATCCTTGTCGCCTACCCATTCGCGGTGGCCTTTGTTGAGGAATACGATATTCTCACCGATGCCGAGCACGGAATTCATGTCGTGGGTATTGATGATGGTGGTCATATTGTATTCGTGGGTGATGTCGTGGAGAAGTTCGTCGATAAGTATGGATGTGCGGGGGTCGAGACCGGAGTTGGGCTCGTCGCAGAACAAATACTTCGGATTGAGGGCTATGGCGCGGGCTATGGCCACACGTTTCTGCATGCCGCCCGATATTTCCGACGGATACTTCGAATCGGCACCCTTGAGGTTGACGCGCTCGAGGCAGAACAATGCGCGGTCGCGCATCTCTCCCGCACTCATTTTAGTGAACATCGACAGCGGGAACATCACGTTGCCGAGCACTGTCTCCGAATCAAAAAGCGCCGACCCCTGGAAAAGCATGCCTATCTCCTTGCGCAGATTGTGTATCTCCTTGGAGTCCATTTTCATAATGTCGCGGCTGTCGTAGAGTATTTCGCCCGTATCGGGACGCAGAAGACCTACTATCGACTTCATGAGCACCGTTTTTCCCGAACCGCTCTGGCCGATGATGAGATTTGTCTTGCCGGTATAAAATGTGGCCGATACATCGTAAAGTATCTGCTTGTCGTCAAAGGCCTTGTTGATGTCTTTTACCTCAATCATTGCAGTAACAGTTTGGTTAGCAATACGTCAAACAGCAGAATCAATATCGAACTCGTCACTACAGCGTTGGTGCTCGCCTTGCCTACTTCGAGAGCGCCTCCTTTGACATAGTATCCGAAGAATGCCGCTACCGAAGCTATGATATAGGCGAAGAAGAACGATTTGATGATACCGTACCATACATACCATTCGCTGAACAGAGCCTGCAGTCCGTAGGTGAATTTGGATATCGAGATGATGTCGGTGAAGTAGGCTACCGCCATGCCGCCGAGCATAGCCGTGCCCATACAGAATACCACGAGTACGGGAATGAACAGCACGAATGCCACGACTTTGGGGAGCACGAGGTAGCAGGCCGAGTTGACGCCCATGATTTCAAGGGCGTCAATCTGTTCCGTCACCCTCATGGTGCCTATCTCCGACGCTATGTTTGACCCGACTTTACCTGCCAGTATCAGACACAATATCGAGTTGGAGAATTCGAGCAGCACGATGTCGCGCGTGGCAAGTCCGACTGAATAGGCCGGTATGAGAGGGGAGGAGGTGTTGATTTCCATCTGGATGGTTATGACGGCACCGATGAAAATCGATACAATCACTACCAGCGGTATCGAATCGACTCCGAGTTTGGAAATCTCGGCCACGGTGCGCTTGAAAAAAAGCCGCCATTTGTCGGGAAGCGAGAATACTTTGTGCATGAACATGCAGTAGCGCCCGAATATGGCTATCGAATTGGTTATTGCCATGACGTAGTTCTTCTTTATTTGACCTTAAGGTACCATGACCGCCCGAGGCAATCCGTGGCAGCAAAAGGCTGTTATCACCCTACAAAGGTACAATTTTTTTCGATTTATGTATCTCCCACAAAATTCTTTAAGCGTTTTTTAACCTGTATTGCGAAATTTGACGGAAAAAAGTTGTAAATTTGTGCCTATCGGGGTTGTCTTTCATTTTAATTATTACCCCGCGACATACTATTTCAACATTTCAATATCATAAAAATATGTTAGTCATTGGTATCGCCGGAGGTACCGGCTCCGGTAAGACAACCGTTGTAAATAAGATTATTGACAGCTTCCCTGCAGGGGAAGTGGCTGTGCTGCCGCAGGACAATTATTACAAGGACTCCAGTCATGTGCCTGTGGAAGAGCGTTCGAAAATCAATTTCGACGAGCCGGCAGCCATCGAGTGGTCGCTTCTCGTGAAGCAGTTGAAGGAGCTCAAGGAGGGCAAGACAATAGAGATGCCTACCTATTCCTACCTCACATGTACGCGGCAGAAGGAGACCATCACCGTAGAACCGCGCGATGTGGTGATTGTGGAAGGTATACTCGTGCTGACCGACCCGGTGCTTCGCGATTTGCTCGACGTGAAATGCTTCGTCGACGCCGACTCCGACGAGCGCCTTATCCGTGTCATCTCACGTGACTGCGTGGAGCGCGGACGTACGCCGATTATGGTAATCAACCGCTATCAGGAAGTGCTCAAACCGATGCACTGCCAGTATATAGAGCCTTCTAAACGGTTTGCGGATCTCATTATACCGCAGGGTGGCACGAATACCGTGGCTATCGGACTGCTTACCGATTATATCGAAGGGCGTCTGAAGCATATACATAAATCATGATGAGACATGCCGTTAAGCTATCCATATAAACAGAACGAAGAGGACAAGGAGATACCCATGCTTACCTTCGTCGACGAGACAATGACTCCGTTTGAACAGCTTCCGCCTGATGAACAGGAGGAAGCAACCGATGTCACTTCATCAAAAGCACTTTCAGAAAATGGCAAACGACCCGCAAGAGAACAATGAGCCGGCGGTCATAGCCGTGGCTTCCGATATAACGACCCCGCAAGAGATAATCACCGTAGATAATTCCGACGGCGCAGGCGAAACTGCTGCTGCCGGTAACGGCGAACAGCTGTATGCCGACAAGATGATATTGCGCACCGATAACCTCGTAAAGATATATCGACAGCGTACCGTGGTCAATCACGTGTCGATTAACGTGACGCAGGGCGAGATTGTAGGTCTTCTCGGGCCCAACGGAGCCGGAAAGACCACTACATTCTATATGACTGTGGGGCTCGTGCGTCCGAACGAGGGGCAGATATTTCTTGATGACCTCAACATAACCAAATATCCCGTCTACAAACGTGCGAAAAACGGAATCGGATACCTTGCACAGGAGCCATCGGTGTTCCGTAAACTTACCGTCGAGGACAATATCCGTTCCGTGCTCGAAATGACATCCCTGTCGCGCGAGGAGCAGAAGGACAAACTCGAAAGCCTTATCGCGGAATTCCGTCTCGGCAAAGTGCGTAAAAACCTCGGTGACCAGCTGTCGGGAGGCGAGCGCCGACGCACCGAGATAGCCCGCTGTCTCGCTATCAATCCACGGTTCATCATGCTTGACGAACCGTTTGCCGGTGTCGACCCTATCGCAGTGGAGGACATCCAGTCAATTGTCTACAAGCTCAAAGAGAAGAATATCGGCATTCTTATCACCGACCATAACGCGCCCGAGACGCTTTCGATTACCGACCGTGCCTACCTGCTTTTCGAAGGCAAAATCCTGTTTCAGGGCACATCGGAAGAGTTGGCCGAAAATCCCGTGGTACGCGAAAAATATCTCGGTCGCGGCTTTGTGTTCCACCGCAAGAAATTCAACTGATAAAGCATTTGGATTAAAAAATCAATCAGATGCGATTAAAATAGATTAGATGACTAAGAGCTTGTCTAAATTTATATGATGCAGATTTTGAGAGGGATTGTCAGATGGATTTTTGCTTGCGATGAAGGAGCGTAGCCGTAGCTACGTGACTGAAGAGCGAGCAAAAAGACGCTGACAAAATCCTCAAAAGCAAAGTAATATAAATTTTAGACAAGCTCTAAAATATCACCGGCCAATTGCAAATTCGCAATTGGCCGGTGATATTTTCCCGCAGGGGGGTATAACTTTCAATAATAGGGAACGCACGGTCTGTGCGTCCCGAAATGTATATTAATTAATTATCGGGCGCACAGGCCGTGCGCCCTGCTTTGCTAACTGAAATTTCGCAGTTTTGCAATATCCTCGTAATTCGGTTATTCTTTTGTGGCGGCTTCGTCGGCGGCTTCAGCGGCTTCGGCTGCCTGGTTCTCTTTGATTTCGTTGTCTTTGAATTTATCGACACCGGCTGCGATGAGCTGGTTGTACCATGAGAACACTTTCTTGATGTCGTTGGTGTATACGCGGTCCTGATCGAAATCGGGGAGGATGGTAGCGAAATATTCGCGTACTTTATCATCGCCTCCGAGCGCTTTTACATCTACGGGTTTACCGTCGTTCTTCTCCTTGATTGTCTCGAAAATGTCGGCGAGGGGTACTTCGTCGTTATAGGTGTAGATGGCGATGTCGCCGAGTGACACTACCTTGTCGTGGGCGTACACTGGACCGCGTTTGCCGGTTTGCAGTGACTCTACGATGAGCATGTTTTTACCCTGGTTGACGAGACGGAAAAGTCCGGGGCGGCCGGATACCGATAATATAGTCTTTAGCATATCTTTAAATTTTATAGAATTGATTTTTAAGTTAAAGTTTACGCAAAGTTAAAACAATTTATGGGATAAAAAATATTGCCGGACTATAAATTTTGTTATTTGCAACCGGGTTGCACCGGAGATTGCGTAAATTTGTATCAGAAAACGGGAGGGAGCCGGACAATCCGGTATCCGCACCCGTTCGGAATTCCATAAAATATAAACTCATATAAAATATGTTGCAATCATTATTGTCAATGCTCAACAGCATGTCGCCTTATATATTGCTCGGCTTCCTGATAGCTGGCATTATACATGTGTTTGTGCCGCGTGCCGCAATGTCGCGCCATCTTGCGGGGCGTGGGTGGAAGCCTGCGCTTAAGGCGGCGTTGCTCGGTGTGCCGCTGCCTCTGTGTTCGTGCGGCGTGTTGCCTACCGCCATCTCGATGCGCCGCAACGGAGCGTCGCGTGGCGCATCGGCTTCGTTTCTCATCGCTACTCCGCAGACAGGAGTCGACTCAATAGCCGCCACATGGTCGTTGCTCGGCCCCGCTTTTGCAGTAGTACGTCCGGTGGCTGCCCTTGTTACGGCTGTGGCCGGTGGTACGGTGGTGTCGCGTTTTGATAAAGAGAAGGATGAGACGGCGCAAAGTTGCAGCCTGGAAATGAAGGCCGTGGAACCTGACAGTGATATACCTGCCGGTTTCGGCGCACGTGTGGTCAGTGCGCTGCGCTACGGGTTTGTAAACCTTGTGGGTAGCATAGGCGGATGGCTTGTTGTCGGATTGCTTATAGCGGCGGTAATAACGGTCTATGTGCCCGACGATTTTTTCACCGTGCTCGGACGTACTCCGATACTGTCGATGCTTGTGGCGCTGATAGTGGCCGTGCCGATGTATGTATGCGCCACCGGTTCAATTCCGATTGCACTCGCCTTAGTGCTCAAAGGATTGTCGCCCGGTACTGCATTCGTGCTTCTTATGGCCGGTCCGGCCGTCAATTTCGCGTCGTATACTCTTGTCTCGCGTGAGATGGGGCACCGTGCGGCAGCCACGTATCTCGGTTCGATTATCGTGGGCGCACTTGGCTTCGGCCTTGTAATCGATTATCTGCTGCCGCAGCAATGGTTCGCGCTCACGGCAATGCATGCCGGACATAATCATGCGGCAGGGCTACCGATATTCCCGACAATATGCTCGGCCATACTTGTGGCGCTCCTTCTGTATTCCCTTGTAATAGTCAGACTAACAAAAAAACATACAAATATCTCAAATATGGCAAAAGAATATATTATAACAGGAATGAACTGCCCGCACTGTCAGGCAGCGGTAACAAAAAGCATTCAGTCGGTCGAAGGAGTTACCGGTGTGGACGTAGACCTCAAAGGCGGTAAAGCTACCGTTGATGGACCTCATGACAGCTCCGCCCTCATTGAAGCCGTACGCCTCGCCGGCTTCGATGCCAGAACGCTCTGAGACATTAAAGGCGAATAAATACCGGTCTTGAGAGCGCTTAAAAATTGAAGAATACCGTCAAAACCGCGGCTACTACATAGCTGATTATCGGGCACCCCCGCATAGTAGCCGCGGTTTTTAACCGCGGAAAGTTTAGTTCTGCAACGCCCTCCTGCGATAACACGTTACGAGTCAGATATATAGTAGCTGCGGCTTTTTACCGAGGACAACAAAGTCGACAATTGTTATATTGTCATGCACTGCAATTTCGGCCTGAGCCATTAAATGGCAATTTTGGGTGCACTGCAATTTCAAATTGTGCATCAATGCAAAAACTAAGTTGTTAAAATTATGCAACAGAGAGCCTTCGGCTCTCCGGGTATGCATTCTGAAAATGTTTTTATTCGTGTCGATTTTTAACATTTCAACCGGGTTTTGCAGCTGACCCCCAAATTGCCGTAGCATGTACAGGCACCGTTGAATGAGGGGGCGGTAAAAAGAGAAGAGATGAATTCATTGAATTCATCTCTTCTCTTTTTGGTGGCGGGAGGAGGACTCGAACCTCCGACCTTTGGGTTATGAGCCCAACGAGCTACCACTGCTCCATCCCGCGATGTTTTACGTGTGCAAAGGTACGGCTTTTTTTTAAGTCTGCAAATATTTTGGGTGAAAAATTGTGTTAAAAAATATTATATTGAATTTTTGCCTAAAGTCAAAGTCGAAATGCAATTTTCCACCTGCATAGCCTCATATATTTT
>CAJLWO010000055.1 GCA_905210435.1 uncultured Bacteroidales bacterium | reverse complement strand
GTGGTAACTTTCAGTGTGTAAGAATAATACCACGGGGGCGAGACGCCCCCGCCCCTATCAGCTCAGCTTAAGTTAACAGCATTGGAGCGCGTCCCTAAAACTTCGTTCGTATATTTCGTAGTTTTGCGCCCCCCTTCTGATAACCCCGAGGGCAGCACACAAAAAAACGCTCCAAAAGATTACTTTTGGAGCGTTTTTGTGACAGAGCGGCAAACGAGGCTCGAACTCGCGACCCTCAGCTTGGGAAGCTGATGCTCTACCAACTGAGCTACTGCCGCATGGCGCTAATGCAGTGCAAATGTAATGCTATTTTTTTTATTTCCCAAATTTTTTTGAATTCAAAAATATATTGTATTTTTGTGTTGCAGACCGTTACGCAGACCACGCCGGTAGTGTGAGGTTCAACCGAGCCAAACCTCGGTTTGGGGAAAGCGGAGCGGGTTGTATGACATTTTAGAAAGCGTTTATCCGCGCTGATTCTTGACAAGCAGAAATTCTCGCAAAATTTCATATTCATGTCAAGGATTGAGCAACGGTAGATGCCCGTGGTATGTGATTATCCGGCAGTCGGTTTATATTTCGGGAGAAATATGGCCGGAAGCATTGGTTGCATATACTGGCGTGGGCTTCTGCACGTTGCCGTCCGACATGAATAGGGCAATGCGAGAAGCCTCTGCTTGTAGGACGGCAACAGATACAGATTCCTGCGCTTTTTTGTTAAACTAACCAATCAAAAGCCAACGAGGGGATGACCGCGGCGCTGAGTAATATTTATGGATAATATAGAGTTGTATTCGCGGTTAATGGTAAGTAGCTGAATAATTTGTTGCTACTGTGGAATATGTGTTCATAAGAATCACTTCCCTAAAAGTTTTCGTGAGATGGCTATCATGGCCGTTAAAGTGCATCTTAGTAAAGTATGAAGTTTCCTTTTTACTGGCGATTCAAAAGCATTGGTCATCTGGCAGAAAACATTGCCGGTGAAGGGCGTGATTCAGCCGATAGATGCATTAGAAATAACGAAGTAATAAAATTGTAATCTGCAATAATCGAAATTTATATTTTCCATTCATTTTGTATATATCGGCTTGTACCAACCATGGTAATATGTAGCAAAATAAAGATGGAAAATATAACTAAATTTGAATCCCCACATTTTTCTTTGATTACTTATTTATAAAGTATTTCAACCGGGGGGCGAAATAAAACAAAATTATAAAAACAATCAAATTTATGAAAACAATCAAATTTTTTCTGGCATGTGCTATCGCAACTTTGCTTATGCCAGGTATAACTTCTTGTAGTGATGACGACAATGATGGACCCGAAATGCCAAAAGTAAAAATGGCTCTTACCTCCATGGAAGGTGGATACATAAACTTTAATGATGGGCCGAATGATCTTAATGGGTCTGTTTTTACCAATGTCAAATATGATTCGAACGGTCGTATCATAAGTTATACGGACGACAACACTTCATATACTTATGAATATTCTCAGGACAAGATTACAGTTAAGAGCAGATACGGCAATGATACAGATGCCACTGTTGACAAAATATACAACTTGAGAAATGGTCTTATTATTTCCGAAAGTGAAAATTCCATTTCTTATAATTACAATGATCAAAATCAACTGAACAGTTATTCAGGCCGATATGAGGCTTGTACTTTTATTTGGAAAGATGGTAATCCTGTTTCTGCAACAATAAATGAAGGGGGATACAAGTATTCGGTCAAATTTGAATTTACATCAGATGCCAATACTCTTAGTTGTTTCCAGCATATGTCGTACTCTGTTGTATATTTTGATTCTTGCGATCCGTTCCTAATGGCATCAGGATATTTTGGACAACAACCCAAAAATCTCCTTAAATCAATCTCGGAAGATGACAGTTATCACAAATTCACTTACTCTAATTTCAGTGAGAACGGATATCCGCAAACGATGGAAGTCATAGATGAAGATGGTGATATACAGGAGTATAAATTCAAGTGGACGAAAATCTAATTTCAGCCACTAATAATATCCGCCATTAACAATTTTGCACTACAGATAGATTTCAATAGCATGCAATTATTTAAATCTATCATAGTCTGAGAGGACATGCGTCAGAATATTATATTCTGCGGTTTGTAGTCTATGGTGTAAGGAAATCGCAGCTACTATGGCAAGCCGGTAGTAGCTGCGGTTTAACTTTTAAAATGATTTTGGTTTGTTTCGGCCGATATTTTTATCGCGATGAGTGTACTGTGGACGGGGTGTTTCAGGGACGGTTGGGGTTGTTGAGGATCTGGAAGATGAGGATTTCGAAGAGGTCGAACTGGTCGGCGCGAGAGCCTATGCCTTTGCTTTGGGCGTCGAATTGGCGGATGGCGGAGATGTTTTTGATGATTTGCCAGGGACGGTAGTTGGCGAGGCCGGGCTTGATGTCGGTGAGCTGGCCGGGCCATTTGAACCCGAGTTCGGCCATGAGGCCACGGTCGGATTTGTCAGGGGCGTATAGGGCGGTGAGCAGGTTGGCGAAGAAGTTGAAGAGGAGGGGTGTGGTGACGATCGGCTGATGGTTCTTGGGGTCGCGGCGGAAGTAGTTGATGATTTTGTAGATGCGGGGCACGTCGCGGCGGGCGATGGCGGCAATCAGTTCGAAGTTGTTGTAGTCTTTGCTGACGCCGATGTTGCGTTCCACGCTTTCGGGGGTAATCATGGCGTTGGCGGGGAGTGCGACGGTCATTTTGCCGATTTCGTTGTAGATGCGCGACAGGTCGGAGCCTACGTAGTCCTGGAGCATGGCGAGGGCTTTGTCGTCGATGGTGAGGCCGCGCTCCTTGATGAATTCACGGATGGTGTTGGTGACGGCTGCGGGTGCGAGGCGTTTCGACTCGAAAACTACGGCGTGGCCTTTGGCAAGGCTTTTGGTGAGGGTGGCGCTCTTGACGGATGCGCCGCGGGCTATGATGACGAGCAGGGTGGTGGCAACGGGACTCTCGAGGTAGGGGAGCAGCTTGTTGAACCATGCCACGGGTACGGACTGCGCTTCTTTGACGATGACGACCTGACGCTCGGCCATCATGGGGTAGCGCTGGCAGGCTTCGGACACGGTGGCGGCGTCGGTCTGCGGCGCGTAGAGGGTGTATTGGTTGAAGTCGCGTTCCGACTCGGGTAGGATTGTCTCGAAAAGCCCGGCAAGCTCGTCGATATAGTATCCCTCTTCGCCGTGAATGAAGTAGACGTTGCTGTATTGCTTGCGGGCAAGAGCGTTGCGCAAGGCTGTGTATGTTACTGCGTCGGCCATCTGTAAGTGTTGTTTAGCGTGCGGCCGTCAGTTTTTTGATGCAAAAGCCGCCGATACGTGAATTATTTGCGTAAATTTACACAAAAATTTCCGAACGCGAAACGATATGGATAACTTTCCACGACTTAATTTGCCGCCGCTTGTCGCCCCGAGGCTACGGCGCGACGGCGACATGGTGCGCATATATGATGTGTGCCGCAACGCCTACGTTAAGCTTACGCCCGAGGAGTGGGTCAGGCAGCATTTCGTGGGCTATCTGGGCGGAGTACTCGGTTATCCGGCTACGATAATAGGCAATGAGGTGTCGCTGCGGCTGAACGGCCTGTCGCGACGGGCGGATACGGTGGTGTATGACTCGCACGGCGAGCCGTATATCATTGTGGAGTACAAGGCGCCGCATGTCGAAATCACGCAGCAGGTGTTTGACCAGATAGTCCGTTACAATATGGTGCTTCGCGCGCGGTATCTTGCCGTGTCAAACGGGCTGAAGCATTACTGCTGTGCCATCGACTACGATGCGATGAGCTATAAGTTCATACCGCAGCTGCCGGCGTACGGAGGGTGAAAATTTATGTAAATTTGTAGGGACGCGATTCAATGCTGTTTACTTAAGGCGTCAATATCGGCTGGTATCCGATAGGATACCGATTTAGCAGTAACCGGGTACACCGGAGCATAGCGAAGGTGTGCCCGGTAGGCCGAAGCATAGCAACGGCGCCCGAAGGCCGCCGATTTACATCACATCCGTCTCGGTGGCAGACAAGGAGTTATAATTAAATCGGCGGCCTGACGGGCGCCTTTATCCTTAAGTAAACAGCATTGGGGCGGGGGCGTCTCGCCCCCGTAGTAACTTTCAGTGTGTAAAGATAATACTCCGATGGCGAGACGCCCTCTCCCCTATCTATACCCCTTAAGCTCAGAATCCGGGCAAAAGTATCTTGTTACGGAAATCGCGCGGCGACATTCCGACATGGCTTTTGAAATATTTGCCGAAAAATGACTGGTTGACAAAATGCAGCTTGCAGCTTATCTCCTGTATCGAAAGGTCGGTCGACGTCAGCAGCCGTTTTATTTCATTCACGACATAATAGTCAATCCACTCCCCCGCCGTACGTCCGCTCACATCCTTGACAACCGCCGACAGATGCTTCGGCGATACGCATAGCTTGTCGGCATAATAGCTTACTGAGCGCTCCTGCTTGAAACTGTTCTCTATCTCAACGATAAATTTATAGAACAAAGCATCGCCGCGGCTGCATTGCGCGTTGATGGCACCATGAATGCGTTTCGAATAATTATTAAGTGTCTCACAAAATATCCCTTCGCACAATTTATTGATAACAAGCAGGTCAAAATGGTCTTTTGACCGCGCAAGTTTATGCTTTAGCAGGTCGCGGAACAATACCTGATTGAGAAATTCCTCCTCGTCAAGCTGTATCGTAGGATTCTCCTTGTAATGGAGCGAGCAGACAAGAATGCGCGACATCAGCGGCAACATATTTGCGAGATTGGAAATAGATGACGAAATCATAAAACCCTCGAAATCGTCCGAAGGATGATATTTCCGTATCAGATGTCCCGGCAAAAGCACCATTATTGAGCGGGTAACCAGTTCTACCGACGTCATGTCATAACCAAGTTCAAGCGAACCTTTTATGCATACAATTAATAATACCGTATGATTTTTAAGCGGCAGTTTGAACTCGGCGTTGACTTTTTCAACCGAGTCAATGACCGTAAGATAAGAATTGTTCCACTCGGCGAAATCATTGTTCAGCCGTAATATTTCAGATTGTGATAATGAACTTGTATCCATTATTTTAGGAATAAACGAATTATAGTTTTGCTAAGTTACACAATATACTCCAATTCTCCTAACAGAATCGTATTTTTCAGGTAATTTCAGCGAGCTTGAGCTGCAATATTTTACTCTACATCTGTTATTACAGGCCGATGCAAAATAAAACGGCTGCCCATAATGCTTATATGATATTTTTTTTCTAAATTTGTATATTAGCAATTTTTTCTGCATGAACAGATTTATAATTTCATTATGCTTGCTATGTATAGGCACAGCCTCCGGCCTGGCAATAACCATTACCAGAACCGATGTGGAGAAATCGTTGGAGCAGCTTGACAAGGAGATTGCCAAGCGCTCGGAATACATACGGGCGCGCGAATCGCGCATCGATTCGATAAGGCATCGCCTTACCGACAATATCCCCGATGGGCGCCAACTTGAACTCACCATGCAGATGGGCGACCTGTTCAGCTCGTTCAACAACGACTCCGCGCTCGTGTATTATACCCGCGGATACGACAAATCACTGGAAATCGGCGACTCCATAAATGCATTCCGCTTCCGTGCGAAACGCGCTACGATGATGCCCCTGTCCGGATTCGTGATGGACGCTGTCAACGAGTACGAAGCCATCAATGCTTCAGCTCTTCCGCCACAGGAAATTCCCTTTTACCATACATCGGGCCGACAGATGTATTCCTACATTTCGTCATTGTTTACCAACTACCCCGACACACGCAATTTCTGGAATCAGAAAGTCATAGCCCACCGCGACTCGCTCCTGAATGTACTCGACCACAAATCGCTCACATACGACCTCTACTACGGCGAGGATCTTATAGAAAAAGGTGATTACAAAAGAGCGAAAGTGATATTGCTCGAACTGCTTGACCATATCACGCCCAACAGCAACCTATATGCCCGTGCATGCCACATGCTCGCAACCATTGCCCGCGAAAAGGGTAACAGGGAGGAAGAGACATACTATCTGGCTCTCTCCGCTATGGCAGATATTAAAGGGGCGGTCAGAGAGGTGATGTCACTTCAGGAATTAGGTGTGATGATGTCGGAAGACAATGATATCGACCGTGCTTACGACTATCTGTCGACAGCGCTCACCAATGCAGTGGAATGCAATGCTACAATGCGCATAGTACAGTCGTCGGCCGCATTGCCTTTCATACAGAAAGCCCATTCCGACCAGGTAGAGGCATGGCGCTACCGCATATACATGGTAATCGGATGCATAATTATCATACTCATAGTGCTTGTCATTGCCCTGATAGCGCTCCGCAATCAGATGCGCAAACAGAACCAGCTAAAAATCAAGCTTCAGGGAGCCAACCATGTAAAAGAAATCTACATAAGCCAGTTCTTCCGACTTTGCTCCATATATATCGACAAACTAAACCAGTTCTGCAAGATAGCCAACCGCAAGATTTCATCAGGACAGGTCGACGACCTTTACAAAATCACCAAATCAGGCAAACTTGTTGAGGAACAAAGCGAGGAATTCTATAAACTTTTTGACGATGCATTCCTCCACATCTACCCTACTTTTATTGACGATGTAAACGCGTTGCTCAAGGAAAAGATTGTACTCAAAGAGGGGGAACTGCTCAATAACGATCTTCGTATTCTGGCGTTCATGCGTCTCGGACTTGAGGATACCAACCAAGTAGCCCTGATACTCAACTACTCGGTCAATACAATCTATGCTTACCGCAACAAACTGCGCAACCGCGCACACGACCGCGACAACTTCGAGCAAAACATCATGGCGATAGGCGCCATCAACGAATAATCCTCAAAAGGCCGGACAACAACCCTTGTTCTCTTGTACTCCTGTTAAAATAATATATTTTTGAACAAAAGTACAGGAGAACAAGACGATTTTGTGCCGTATATTTCTAAGAGCTTGTCTAAATTTATATGATGCAGATTTTGAGAGGAATTGTCAGATGGATTTTTGCTTGCGATGTCATCGACGAAGTCGCTTTGCTTGCAAAGAGCGAGCGTAGCCGTAGCTACGTGACTGAAGAGCGAGCAAAAAAGACACTGACAAGACCCTCAAAAGCAAAGTAATATGAATTTTAGACAAGCTCTAAAACAGACTTTTGATTTCAGCGGTAGAGATTTCCGCCATCACCTTGTTACCGTCGGGCGTATAGGCAGGAGTGGCAAGACTGAACAGACTGCTCAGCAGATGCTCCACCTCGCTTTCCGACAGCTGGCGGGCAGCATTCACGGCCGCGGCCTTGGCAAGATGCAGCGCTATCGACTGCCGGACACTGCGTTGCGTTATATCCGTGCCGGTCTGCAGGTCGTCGAGCAGCGACGTCAGCAACTGCACGTTGTCAGTGTCGTCGATGCCGGCAGGTATACCGTTGATCACCCAAGTATCAGCACTCATAGCCTCCAGATCAAATCCCATAGCGGTAATGTCATCGCGATACTCGTTAAGTATGGCAATACGGGCCGGGGTGAGATTGACAGCTTCAGGAAACATCACTTTCTGTGACGGAATCGGAGTCCCCCCGCAACTTTTCACATACGATTCGTACAGCACCCGTACATGCGCGCGATGCTTGTCGATAATCAGTAGTCCCGTAGCTGTGGGTGTGATTATATAGCGGTCATTGAACTGCACGGTTGATTTCGGCGCACCCGTACCGGCAGCACCTGTCTCACCGGCAGAATCTGTACCGTTAATCCGGCTCGCCACAACATCAGTATCTTCACCGGCAGTACTTGCGCCGGCAAAAAGATTGTCGCTGTCGGGGTGCACGGTCGTCTCCGGCGTGTTTTCAAACGAACGATACAGTTTATCCCAGTCATCAAAGACATTTCCGCCTTTACGCTGCCATCCCGGCTGCGCGGGCGGCACGGCAGGAGTAGTGTCAGCAAACGGGTTATAATCCGTCGAAGCCGAAAAATCAGGCATAGCGTCGGCATTGGGATCAAATGCCGGAATTTCGGGCACATCATCGTCACGGTCAAAATCAATCGAGGGTACAGCATTGAATTTGCCTAACGATTCGCGTACCGCAGCGTTAAGAATCTGCCAAATAGCTTGTTCGTTCTCAAATTTGATTTCGTTTTTCGTAGGGTGGATATTGACATCGATAGTCGAGGGGTCTACCTCAAAATTGACGAAATAGTTGGGCTGCTCCTCGGGGCGTATAAGCTGTTCGTAGCAGTTGAGTATCGCTTTATGGAAATATGGGTGGCGCATGTTGCGGCCGTTGACAAAGAGATATTGCAATGCACCGCGTTTACGCGCATTCTCCGGCAATCCCACAAATCCCGACAGCTTTACAATCGACGTCTCCGTTTCAATCGGGATAAGCTGGCGTTCGATTGACTTTCCGAACAGGTTGCCGATACGCTGCTTGAGAGTGGCATGCCGCAACTGATGGAGAGTGACGTCGTTATGGATTATCGTGAGGTCGACATCCGGATTTACGAGCGCCAGACGTTCGAATTCATGAAGCACATTATTAAGCTCTACGGAATCTTTTTTAAGGAATTTCCTACGCGCCGGCACATTGAAAAATATGTTTTTAACCATAATGTTTGTGCCGGGAGCGGCTGCCGCAGGCTGCTGCGACTCCACTTTTGATCCTGAGATAAATATCTGTGTGCCGACAGTGTCATCCCTACGCATTGAAATAAGCTCCACTTGCGCGATAGCGGCAATTGACGCAAGCGCCTCACCGCGGAAGCCCATCGTACTGAGTGCGAAAAGATCGTTGGCCACGGTAATTTTCGACGTGGCGTGCCGTTCGAATGCCATACGGGCATCGGTCGGCGACATGCCTGTACCGTTATCCACAACCTGAATAAGCGTGCGCCCCGCGTCCTTAAGCACAATAGTTATATCGGTAGCCTTGGCATCTATGGCATTTTCAACCAATTCCTTGACCACTGAAGCCGGTCTCTGTATCACTTCACCGGCAGCTATCTGATTAGCCACTGAATCCGGCAACAATTTGATTATATCGCTCATATCTCCTTAATCATATATGCGGCATTATCGGTCTGATTATTTAATTTACGTCCTTACCGCTATTACCACAAAGATAATCAATTACACCCACCATCCACAACACGTGTTGATAAATGCCACATAATGTTGAAAATTCACTAAATTTGCAATTCTAAAAAACTGCTGTAATGGATACTCTCTGGATATTCAATCCTGAAAACGATATTGCGCTTGGGAATAATCTCAGGCGATTCACTCCACCGCGTAATGCCATGTTGCTGCGCGAACGGGGCGCGATGCTGCCTGCATGGATTGCCGGTGACGGCGACATTATATTTACGTCCAATTCCGCTGATGCCAAGTGGTTGCGCGATATGGCTCCCATTTTGAAAAAAGATATTGAAATCTTGACTACGGAAAATATCGGACGCGTAAAATGCGTGCGTCCGTGGGGATGGTCGCATGCCATCGCCGACAGTTTGCAGCGCGCAGGCGTACCTGTCGGACTCATGCCGGATGCTGAAGCCATCGAACGCATACGACTCCTCTCCCACCGCCGTTCATCGGTAATAATCAACCGCCGGCTCAAAGATGCCGGAATTGACGTATCGATGCCCGTAGAAATCTCCGACACCGCGTTATTGCCTGAATATATCCGCAATCATAAGTCAGTGGTAATAAAATCGCCCTGGTCATCGAGCGGACGAGGCGTCATCTATTCCGACAGAATGAATGCTTCCGCACTTCTCCGCCACGCCGAAGGCACGATAAAAAGCCAAGGAAGCGTATTGGCAGAACCGCGTCTCGACAAGATTGTCGATTTCGCCATGCTGTTCGAAATAAGCGAAGGCAATGCCCGCTACGTAGGTCTCTCCGTATTCGAAACACTTTCAGGAGGCAATTACACCGGCAATATCATAGCATCCGAACAATATCTCTCTGCCATTATCACACAATATGTAGCTTCATCTTGTCTTGAACGTATCCGCCAATCATTGGGAACAATACTTACCGACCTGATAGGCAACACCTACACAGGCATTTGCGGCATTGACATGATGGTATATAAAGACTCCACTGATTGCTACCGAATAGCTCCTTGCATAGAATTAAACCTGCGATACACTATGGGCTATGTAGCGCATTGCCTTGCACGCGACATCATCGCACCCGGAACTGTAGCCAAAATGCACGTAACTTATACCGGCAATACTCCGCCGTCAAAAAACGGCACAACTTTTTCTCCTCAATTCTCATCCTCCAACCGCCTGACAAACGGCACACTCCCCCTAATCCCATCAAATCAAGATTTCACAATAACTCTTACTGTGGAATAAAACGCCCCAAACAGATGCAACCCATTGTAGCTATATTACATAACCCCCAAATGTATGATCCGGCTTGTAGGATTCAAGTCAATTTACTATGCTGTGTTCATGCTCTATCATAGTACCATCAGGGAAGTAATATTTCCAGATACCTACCTTATCCGAGGTATCTGATTCCCTATCATCGAAATACACAATCCATCCCTCAGCAGCAATATTCCCGTTATCATAATATTCCCGAAGATAAGCCGTTGAGTCGGGTGTTTCCATATATCCCGGATTGATTTCTTTTTTATTTAAACTTATACTATCGTATTCGCATCTGTTTATTACATCACCATACTCTCTCCATAGTTTTCTTATTTTAGCCTCATCATTTTCGGGATCATAAGCATAAGCATAATCACTCCATACATCTTTTGCAAGAAAAGAATATTTACCATCCGGATCAAAATTCAGCACTACGAAATATCCGACATCAGTATCAGGTATACAGCATGAAAAAGAGATGGCTGCCAATGAATCTGTAATTTGTTCAATATCGGACGCATATATCATATAAGAGCTTATCGTATCATTTTCAGGGATAAAATCTTTTACGCGAAACTCTTGGCAGTCCACCACTTTCTTTCCGTCGTAATCTATATCTACGAACAAAGAATTATCTGCAAATACATAGTCATCACACGATATAACTTCACCATTAGGCATTTGTCTGAACCGAATATGCCATTTACCGTTTACAGTGTCCGTCATCATATCATACGCAATATAATCGGCCGCAGGTGTGACGGCTCTCAATTGCATAAATTTATCTTCACACTGTGTATCAGAAGTTTTACTGCCTGATTTATTTCCACTACAGGAAACTAATATAGCAAAAACTGAAACTAATATTATAAGTTCTTGCTTACACTGCATAATATTCATTGTATTAATATTTAAGGCAATTAAAAAGGTTGTTCAAAAAGATGGTTCAAGTAAGAAAGTCTGCAACTTCGGCAATCCTGACAATTACAGAAAATGTAATTTATCCAACTGACACTCAAATCGCGCCGAGTTTATTTAGCTCGTGGTAAAGGGCTCGGGTAGGAAGACCCATTACGTTGTAGAAGCAGCCGTCGATTTTTTTGATAGAGGTCAGTCCGATCCATTCCTGTATTCCGTAGGAGCCGGCTTTGTCGAGAGGATGGTATTTTTCCACGTAGTGGGTTATATCCTCCTCAGGAATTACGTCAAACTCCACTTCAGTAGTTTCGGCAAATGTATGTATTCCCTCGGCAGTCGTCAACGATACTCCGGTTATTACCTTGTGTTTTGCACCGGAAAGCTGCCGCAGCATAGCGCATGCGTCTTCGGGTGTTTTCGGCTTACCGAGTATCTCATTTCCGATTATCACTACGGTATCGGCTGTTATAAGCATGTCGTCGGCCGTCAGACTGTCTCGGTAACTCTCCGCCTTAAGCCGTGACAGATACGCCGGAACTTCATCTACGGCAAGCGACGCCGGATATACCTCCTCCACGTCATTGAGACGCACCGTCTCAAAATCAATATCCATCATCGACAGCAGTTCCTTGCGACGTGGCGAACCGCTACCAAGCAATATCTTTTTCATACAGCAATCAGATTAGTAATAAGTGACATACAGGCTTTAAGATTACCAGCCGAAAGCTTTCTCGGTCGACATCCACTCTCCTGCGGCTTTCATCACCTCTTCTATTATGTCACGTGCGACACCATACCCGCCGTTAACCGGCGAAATGTAGCGGGCAATACTTTTTATATCAATATCCGCATCAGCGGGTGCTACGGGAAGACCTACCGCCCTCATGCAGTCATGGTCAGGAATATCATCACCGACATATACCGTCTCCGTTGCGTCAAGGCCATTGTCATCAAGCCACTTTTTCAATATAGGCAGTTTCATCGACGAACCCATGAACACGTCATCGATACCAAGAGCCTTGTATCTCGCCGCTATTGCCTCGCTGTAGCCGCCGGTGATAATCGCGATACGATAGCCGTGTTTCACCGCCAGCTGCAACGCGTATCCGTCCTTTATATTCACCATTCGCATCGGCATGCCATCGGCTCCCATCGGGACGGTCGACGGCGACAGCACACCGTCGACATCAAACACGAATGCCTTTATTTTTGTCAGATTATAATCAATTTTGCTCATGATAAGTATTGTAGATTAGGCGGGAAATCATTTTATACAGTTCGGCATCATTATCGCCGAGCATACCGATATGACGGTCTATGACATGCATGTCGCCGCGGCGCGCCGGACCTGTCTGCGCCTCCTCGGGCGATAGTGTGGCAATCTTTTCCATAGTCTCCTTAAGCAAAGGGTCAAGCGCATGAATGTCGGTACCGCACATACGCAACTGGCGGTCGGCCACTGTCCATAAATAGTTGACGAAATTGCAGGCGAATACTGCCGCTATATGCAACCGACGGCGTCCTTCGGAGTTCAGCAGGCTTACTTTCCCGCTGATTTTCGATGCAAGAGCCGCCAGTTCTTGCTCTGTTTCCGCATCTCCACCCTCAATAAACAACGGGACCTGACGCATATCCACCTCTTTGTTCTTGGAAAATGTCTGGAGTGGGTAGAATACGCCGCAATGTGCTCTCATGCCGTCAAAGACATCGAGACCTACGCTACCCGATGTATGCACCCATATACCGCGGTCACATCCGTGTATTGCGTGCACTAATGTCCTGATACTGTCATCAGTGACCGACATCAGATACAGGTCGGCATCGCAGTCTATGGCACCGGCATCGTCAATGGCGGTACACGACGGCGATATGGAGCGTGCCAGTTCATCGGCATGCGTTATATTTCGGCTGAAAATCTGCCGGATTTCAATATGTGGAGCAAAAGCCTTGGCAAGATGGGTCGCCACATTGCCCGAACCGATGACCACACACGATTTAATCATTGGCCTTGTAGCTTCCGATATGTACGTTTTCCCAATGAAGTTTCGATGTGTCGCACGGACGGCGCTCCTCGTCGGGATAACCGAATGTCAGTATGCACACCACCGAAATCTCTTCCGGGATACCAAGCAGTTCCTGAACATATTCGTTGGCCGGAGTGCCGTCGACCTGATAACGGTCGCGTACTTCTATCCAGCAAGAACCGATGCCGAGGTCGGCAGCCTGCAGCTGCATATATGACGCCGCAGCCGACGCATCCTCAATCCACGCTTCAGACTTCGTTGCGTCGACAGCCACTGCGACTGCAAGCGCGGCTTTGGCAATGGGATGCGCACCCGCCGGTTTGCATTGGCTCAGGCGCTGCAGCATATCCTTGTCGTCGACAGCCACAAATTGCCATGCACGTGAGTTTTTAGAAGTCGGAGCCATAAGGCCTGCTTCAAGAATAAGTTTTACCGCTTCTGCATCAAGCGGTTCCTCTTTATAGCGTCGTATGCTGCGTCGTTTCACGAGCAGCTCATGCAATGAATCCATATATATTTATGTGAGATTAAAAAAACTTTTCCGGTCGGAGCATCAAATCCGATCAGCGCATCGAGCATACCCACGCATCGGCAAAGCGGCCGCCTATTTCAGCTACATCCTTACCTTTGATAGCTTCATTGATAGTATTGCCCGTAGCGGCATACACACGGTATTTGCCGTCAATGTCAAGTATGGCGAGATTAGCGTCCTTATTCTCGCTCACGAATTTCTCTGCGAGGGCCATAGAAGGAAGCGATGCGACCACAAGACAATAGCGGTCGGATGCATTCATCCTTACAGTCGCCTTGTCATTGCGTGGCATCTCTACGGCAGCCGGAGCAACCTCAATCCGTTCGGGTTGCGGCTTTACTATTTCACGACTTTCTTCCGGCACACGTATATTCAGCGTCTTACCCTCTTCAAGAGCGGGAACAAAAGAGGTCTGCGATGATTTTTGCGACATCACGGGAGCTATCGACGCCATATCGTCATTGCGGTTGAACGACGGACGCAGCAATGCTACCGATATACCGACAGCGAGAGCCACTGCTGCAGCCGCTTTCACGGCACGCAGTCCGATACGCGACAATCGTCCGCGACGCGGAGCTTCAATTCGTCCCGCATTGATAGCTTCTTCACGCACCTTGTTGAGCAACGGCTTGATGGCGAATGCCTCGAACCCCGCGCTTCCTATATGCGCCTGCTTCTTTGCCGGCTCGAATATCACCGACACCTCATCCTGCCGGATAAAACGGCCTACCCTGCCGAGCGAGAGTTCGCCGTCAAGACTGAGCTGATGCTTCATCGAGTTCAATTCCTCATCGACTATGCGCTGAGCCTGCGCGAACGGCACGCCCTCCTTGCGGGCGATAGACGACGCAAGCAGCCCGTCATTATAATCCACGCTCGCGCTGAACGACAGTTCACGCGTAGGCGGATACATCAACCCGAGCGCCTCATCATAGCAAGCAGGCTGATAACCAGCGATAAACGCGCCCCATTTAGGCAGGACAACGCAGTCATGCCTGTGCACAAGATATTCTATATGTCGGATAACGTGATTCATTGATACAAATTTAACTCAATTATAGTTTTCTTACAAATAATTTCAATTAAAAATATCTAACTTTGCGACATATTTTTTCACCCGTATCCGGGACCACCCGTCCCTTTTTCCTGCATCACCCGATTATGAATTTATATTATAGAGCATTATATGTCTTTTTAGTGTCAGGCCTCACTTTTTGCGCCGCGGAGGCTAAAGACACTGATACCGCGACCGAATCGGCTTGGGCTGAAATCGAGAAATCCGTTGCTGCGGGCGACTGGAACACCGCCGACTCTCTCATCGTCGCCACTCTTGAGCAACATCCCGACTCCGCCACCGATGCCATGTTGCTCTCCAATCTCGGTATGATACGCTACTATGCCGGCAAAGACTCTCTCGCCCTCGACGCGCTCACGCATGCTCACCGCGCGGCACCCGCATCAGTGACAATACTTGCCAACCGCGCGAAAGTGCTCACATCGATGGGGCGCGCGGCTGAGGCCCTCGCCGACTACGATAATATCGTGCAGCTCGATTCCACCTACTCCGACGCCTACCTCTACCGCGGATTGATAATGCTATACAGCGGCAACTTCGAAGACGCCCTCTCCGACCTGCAGCAACGGGAGAAACTCTCTCCCCGCAGCGAGGACACCCTCATAGCTCTCGCATCATTTTATACCATCACAGAAAACCACGAGAGCGCCATATCCTATTATTCCCGGCTCATCCAGGCCGACCCTCAACCCGAATACTATGCAGGACGCGCCATGTGCGCCCTCCGTCTCGAACGCCTCGTCGATGCCTCTGAGGATATTGCCGACGGTCTTGACCTCGACCCCGACTACTCCGAACTTTACCTATGCCGCGCCATCCTCAACAAAAAGCGCTATTGCACCGCCGACGCTCACGCCGATGCCGACCGAGCCCTCCGCCTCGGCGCCAACCCCGCCCGCATCAAAGCCCTCTTAGGCTTCTGACTTTTCAACTGAACAGCCGCATATGTTCAATCTGAGAGCAGATTGCATAAATCATCGAAAAGCAGATGATATTCGCATCCTTTCTTTTCTCCTATCGTCACAAAAATCAAGTTTTTGTCGGGGTCGCAGAATAATACCTGTCCATATAATCCGATTGCAAAAAATCGCGGAGTGACAACATCTTTGCCATCAATTCTTGCTATAATATTGTTCCAGCCAAAAGAATACGCCTCATTGTCCAATGAAGCATTGACAGATCGGTCAATCCATTCTTTGCTGACAATTCTTTTACCATCATAGAGACCGCCATTGATATACAGACGCCCTATTTTTGCAAGGTCCCTTACATTGGTTACCAACCCTCCGTAAGCTTTTGCCTGCCGATGATTATCATCGTCAAGCGATACCAAAGCATCAGACTCCATATCGAGCGGTTTCCACACCTTTTCCGACAGAAAATCGGCATACGACTGTCCAACCGCACGTTCAATTGCCACTCCGAGCAATGCCGTAGACATGGAATTATAGTAATGGGAACTGCCCGGAATCTCTTTGAAATGCAATTTTTTAAAACGGCTTACCACATCATTGCCATAATACAGTTTTGCCATCTTTGAAAACGGATTCCAACCGTAATCTTCTTTGAAATCAAGACCTGTGCGCATATCGAGGAGATGCTCAATTGTCAGTTTACTGAAATATGGATCGCAATCTTCAAGTTCGGGAATATATCTTGTAACCGGATCACTGATTGACATATACCCCTCGTCAACGGCTATCCCGCACAACAATGCCGTCACGGCCTTTGTCACCGAAAAAACATTTGCGAGGGAATACCGTGAGAAATTCCCGTAATACTGTTCGAGCAATATTGTATCGTTTCTCACAATAAACAATGCACCCTCACCTCTTACTTTGGAAAAATACTCTCCGATAGTCTCACCGTCAAACCTCCCGCCCGTAAACCTTGAATCCTCAAAATATCGGTCATGATCCGGTGTTGACTCAAACACAACCTTTATTGTATCATAGCCTGCAACAGTGTCAAGCGCAAAGTCAAGATACGTATCGACCGACGGACTGCCGCATTTTATCGCCTTGAATGTAGCGCAGCCTGAAAGTCCTGCAATAACCGCAAGCAAAAATATATAATTAAACCGTTTCATTCCACAAATATAAAATTTTTCTTTGATATTTTGTCGAAAATATTTATATTTGTGGGGTAGCATACTGATAATCTGCCATGTATAAATCCTCTATATTTCAAATTATTTGCATTATATCAGCCCTGTTTTGCATTGGCTGCAACCGAAGCAAGGCAATAAACGCGCAAGATGCAATCGCCGACAGCAATCCGCATATGCAAGATGTAACAGCTGATGACAATCCGTCTGTCGTCGACAATCTGACATGGCTGTGCGGCATGGGGATATATACAGATAGCCTTATTGTCACAGACACCATCCCAAATGCATTTTCCCGGAAAGGGGTGTATCTGGACGATCTACAAATTAAGAAACTTATTGCTAATAAAATTCCCCGCAGGAAATCTTCCTTGATATCTTCCATTCGGTTATTTTCAATAAAGGAACTTGATGACAGCCTGACATTATGCACATATGTCTATGAGTTTTCAGATATAGAGGATATATATGCTGATATACAAAAACGCACAGATTACCGATATTTTAAAGCTACCGATTCCGGAAAAATCTAATCTTTCCAACGTTATTAATGGGACTGAATATATAGACTATTTTAAAAGTTCTGTAATATTCACCGACAACAGCCATTTTACAATTAGTGAACGCACCTCAACCGAAGGCTGGAATAATGATAACAAATGCGTGTTTTATACAGAATTCGAAATAATAACGGTTTATTATATTTATATAATGATCCGTTAAAAATTCAACATATCGGCTAAACGTTTTCTGCCACTATGCCAAAGAGTTCTTTGATAAGTTTAGCATTAAAAGTTCTGTT
>CAJLWO010000054.1 GCA_905210435.1 uncultured Bacteroidales bacterium | reverse complement strand
GAGCAAAAAGACGCTGGCAAGACACTCAAAAGCAAAGTAATATAAATTTTAGACACTCTCTTATTATTTATCGAAATTAAGCAGAAATTTCCAAACCGGGATAATCTCTATCCTCACGCCCCCTTTTTCAATTATGCTTTCTTCCCCGTATGTGACAATAATATTATTACGGCATGAAAGGCGGGATTGCACTTTTACCAATGCGTTAACCTCCCTTTCAAAAGTGCCTTCAGTATCATTTATCGAATAACTGACCTGAATGGCGGTTTCAATATGAGGGATATAGAAATCTATTTCAATCCCGTGATTATAAAAATAGACAGCCTCCTTCGTTCCATAATTCGCTAACAGTTTCAATGCCACTATATTTTCAAGGAGCGATGTCCTGTTATCAATGGTCAGTAGCGAAATTATGCCATTATCTATGAAATAATACTTCGGATTGGATACTCTTTCCGTAAGGCAGTCCGCGATATTGGTCACAGGGAGCACAAGATATGCATCAGCAGCATATCCCAAATAATTAATGACAGTACTTTTGCCTATTTTCGTGCCTGTAGATGCTACTATATTTGTAGCGCGAGTGAATGATATAGGTTGATTGACACTCTCTGCCAGTTTCCGCAAAAGAGTTCTCAATGCGAAAATATTCTCAATTCTATGACGGGCGGCGATATCACCAAGGAATATTTTCTGATACAGACTCATGATATAATCCCTTTTTACCGGTAGCGTCGAACATTCAGGGAAACCACCGAATTGGAAATATTCTTCAAACAACTTCATTAGCCTGCCCCGTGAAGCTGTTGTGGCAGTCAGCAGTTCATCTCCGGAGTTTACACCGTTTGACATAAGGTATTCATCAAACTGCATCGGGAATACTTCCCGTGTCATATATCTGCCACCCAGTGCCGCACTTACGTCAACCGACAGCATTTTTGCATTGCTCCCGGTGATAAATACCGTAAGTTTACTGTCGGCTACACGACGTGCAAAATGCTCCCACCCATCAATATTCTGTATCTCGTCAAGAAACAGCATCGGACGCTCTCCGCCCAAACCGGCATGTACCTCAAATATTTTATTAAGGTCGTTCAGCTCCATGCCGGCAAGACGTTCATCTTCAAAATTCAGATAAACGATTTCATCCCAGGAATGTCCCTGCGCGAGCAATTCCTGAATTTTTCCGTACATTAGATATGATTTGCCGGCGCGACGTGCGCCGACCAGTACCTGGCGTTCAAATCCATCGAGCGATATGCTTCGTTTGATAACTTCACGACGCATTACCTCTTCTCGATTTTCAAGCATCACCTCACGCAAAATTTCAGGATTTACCATAATCTGTTTTGATTTTGTCTTATACACAAGACAAAATTATGCATTTTTTGTCTTATATGCAAGACATTATCAACGTTTCATAACATTTAAATATAATGGAGGACAGTACCCATCTGCGCTGGAGGCACGCAAGGAAATATGAAATCGGCAGCCGGAGCTTGCCGATTTCCACCTATTTACATGGATTTACAAAATATTCATGCTTAAAAACATGCATATATGTAGCCCTACCGATAGCATTTTTTATTACATTTGCATATAATTGCCGATTTGTCATAGAGATGTCTACGGCAATCAATACATTTTGATAAAAGGTGTTATTGAAATTTTATCTTCGTCATTCAAACTTGGCGGTTTATATGCAGTGAAGATGAGATTGGCAGTAGCACCTGCATCGGATGCTTATACCCTGCCATAACCGGCAGCTTATATGGCATATCGGTGTGGGGCTATTGTTTTATCCACTGCATAGGTACGCCAAGACCTGAATGACGGATAGAACAAGATACAATCCTCACACCTTTTTTATGTCTAATAACCAAGCCGTTTCGATGGAGGATGAGAGACACGTATGGGATACCAATGAAAATTCTCTATATCATATTAGTCTTATTGCTCTCTCTAACAGTAACTTCTTGTGAACGGCTCGGAGTTGAGGTCACAACTGTAAAAGGAGAATGGAAGAGTGAATCCTATAACAATCAGCATCTGATACTGCTACTCTCAAACAATGGAACGTCAGCGGGCGCAATCTTCTACAATGATTCATTATTAGACTATAGGCCAGCAACCTGGTCTTTACATAATGACACATTGAGCTTTTATCGTCAAGAAACTGGTGGCGTTAGTAGATTCAAGATAGAACAAATGTCAATGAATACCTTGACATTAAGAAATGTGTCAAATGAAAAAATCTGGATAATGACCCGACAATACGTTACTCCAGGCAATGATTACGACAGTCATTTTAAAGAAGTCTTTGATTTGAAGAAAGGCTTTTGGTGGTATGCATGGGAGATAACGCTATATATTTTAAGTGGTCTTTTGGCAGCCGGTCTTTTGGGTCTCCTTTGTTCACTTTGTCCGGCTTTAATCAAATGGATTCGTTCAATAATAAAGAAAAAGTGCAAGAAAAAGTGAGTAACCAACATGATTAAATCAGTTTTTGAGCAATCAGGCGGTTGGCTATTGGATGGATTCTGTTTATAGGCTTTTTCATAGTACTTGGAGCGGATTTCATACATCAACGGCTACGGTTTATACATTTTTGAATTGTTTGTTTACTTTTTTCATATCCCGGTATTTATATTTGTATTGTAAAAGTATAATTCTAACCGATAAAATCATGTTGTCATGAAAACCATTATCTCGACCCCGGAAGTTGTTACTGCGGAACAAATCGTTGCCCGACTTAATGAAGCGGGTATTGATGCTCAGATGCTTGAAGATAAAAGTACCTTTATCTCGGCTTCCGGCGATATTTTCAATTATAGTATCATCGTTAACGACTGCGATGTGGATGCAGCCAATAAAATAGTCAGAGGCTATCAGGCCGAAAGTAAAGAATGCCACGCTATGCCATGGTGTCCTGAATGCGGCAGTGAAGATGTGTCGGAAACAATCATACGACGCAAGCGCGGTTCATTGTTCTTTCTAATTCTTGCTCCTTTCATGTTCGTCATAGGATTCTTTTCTCCAATCTTTTTCTTTTGGCTTTTCTCGGTCGGGGCACTCTTATTCATAATACAATATTTCATAGGGTACAGCATACACCGTTATAAATGCAATAAATGCCACCATGTGTTCAAGAGGTATTAATGACTCCAAAAAAGAGATATATCAATGACTCCAAAAACAAGAAAGAGGATACTGCTCTTTGTCGGAATGCCTGTCGCCGTGGTGCTGACTGTAGTTTTTGCATGTAACGTCATGGTCTCATGCAATGCTTCGGGGCGCACATACGATGATGTGAACGAGATACCGCACAACCGCTATGGCTTGCTGCTTGGCACTTCACCTTTTACTGCCAACGGCGCACGCAACTTTTATTTTGAGAACCGCATCAGAGCGGCCGAACAATTATATGAAGCCGGCAAGGTCAACATACTGATAGTCAGTGGCGGCGATTATACTCGCGTGCATGAAACCGGATACGACGAGCCTGTGGCGATGCGCGACTCTCTTATGGCCCACGGCGTGCCTGAAGACTCCATTATCCTTGACTATGACGGCGCACGTACCATTCTCTCTATTGTGAAGGCAAAAAAGGAATATCATCTTGACAGTGTGACAATAATATCGCAGGAAGACCATAACAAGCGTGCGATATACCTCGCCGACCACATCGGACTCCATGCAATAGGTTACAATGCGGCTCCATCTCACATATTCCGCAACCGCTTAAAAAATACCATACGCGAATATTTCGCCCGCGTCAAGATGTTCATTGATATTTTGAATTTAAAATAAGCGCGATTTTATCGTATTAAATTAACTAAATAAGAGTATGAATTTTTTTATGTTAAAACAGCCTTTGTTCTCACAAAAAAACGGCAAAAAAAATATTGCGGCTGCTAAATTAGTAATTATGGGTGCTGTATGCGGCGATATTATCGGTTCATGGTATGAGTTCGCTCAAACAAAAGACTATAATTTCGAACTATTTACTCACAGGAGTAGATTTACTGACGATACAGTATGTACTATTGGTATCGCAGACGCATTGGTACACCAGGAGCCATTTGAAATACGGCTTCAGTATTGGTGTCGTAAATATCCGGGGGCAGGTTATGGAGGCATGTTCCGAAAATGGATATATTCTGACACAATGGAGCCATATAACAGCTGGGGTAATGGTTCGGCTATGCGTGTAAGTGCAGTGGGAGCTTATGCAAATACTTTCGATGAAACAATGGAGTTGGCAAAAAAATCTGCTGAGATTACACATAATGATCCGGAGGGCATAAAAGGAGCACAAGCGACGGCTCTCGCAATATATCTCGCTCTCACCGGAAAAAGCAAGGATGAAATCAAGAATGCGGTAGAGGAGAAATTTGATTATAATCTCAGTCGCAGATATAATGACATACAGCCGGGCTATGGTTTTGATGTCAGCTGTCAGGAATCAGTCCCCGAATCAATTATTGCGTTTCTTGAAAGTGATGATTATGAGTCGGCAATAAGAAAAGCAATTGCCTTCGGGGGCGATGCCGATACTATGGGTGCAATTACAGGTGGTATTGCCGCCGCTTTTTATGGAGAAATCCCGCCATATATTCTAAACGAATGTCTGAATCGTCTTCCGGATGAAATGAAAGAAGTAATTAGTAAATTTAATGACACTATAGGTTAAAATATGCATCTTTAGAAAATTAAAGACTACATGAGCCACACGGAATTTTGTGCTCCTGCCCGGACTCCTGTACTTTTGTTAAAAAAACAAGAGCACAAAAGTTTTGGCAGGAGCACAATTTATATAATATCCTGATGTTTTTCAGTACATCGGGGTGAACGGGGGGACGGGCTGTAGCATCGAGGTCTGGTCGCCGCAGGCGTTGAGCATGTCGGCGGTGACGATTTTCATTACCGATGCTCCGGGACGGAAGTCGCATTTGTTGAGGTCGACGTAGTAGAGACCGTTGGCTACGGTGAGGTCGAAATAGTAGCGGAGGTCGCGCAGGTTGGAAAACGAACGCCACTGCGTCGACGATACGTTGGGTTCACCCTCTACGGTATATGTGTAGGGCACGCAGCAGTTGAACAGTACGGAGCGGGCGATTGTGGCGCCCAGATCGGCATCACCGGTCTTTTCGACATGCGTCACGAAGTAATTCGCACGCACGCAGCGGTCGGGACTCGACACCGTGCCCGGCAGCGAGTGGCTCCCGCCAATCTTTTCCCAGTAATTCACGATAGCCTGCATCTGCGGCCACGACGGGTCGTTGGTCATAGCGTGCATGTCGGTGGTACCCTCATATATCCTGATGGCTCCGTGGTCGAATTCCACTACCGCCGAGTGGCCTGACGCATCGGTGATGCCCCAGTGGAGCGCCGATACGGTACCGTCGTCGAATGTAGCGCCCGAAAGAGAGAAATTGTGCTCCTCAAGCACTTTGATTACCTCGTCGGTGGTGGCGTTCATGTCGAGCAGCCAAGCCGGGAACATCGCCAGCGACATAGGCGGACGTCCCACGGTCGAATCATTGTCGTAGACCGTACCCTTGCAGAACAGGCCGTTGACCGACAGCCCTTTTTCGTTCATACCCTCGGTGACGCCACCGTCGTAGCCCACGGCATAGACAGCGCCGTATTTTGATTTCCACGTCACGGCACCCGGTTTGTCCGAACCCTGTTTCTCCATGCCGCGCGGATAGACATAGATGTTGGTCGGAATAGGCGTCTTCCAGTCAAGCGACCGCCCTATGATGATCAGGTTGTCGTTGCCCTGATATATGATACGCGTGCAGGCATCGCCCTGCTGAAAAGAAACTCCCGCAAGAACGGCAGCCGAAAGTAATCCCTTGGTCATAAAATTAGATAAACGAGTCATATTGGTAGAATGTTGATTGCAAAACAGATTGTTGAATATTTTTCCTGCAGTTGGAAGTCCGGCGTCATCTGTTCCCTCGGCCGGTAATAAATCAACATTTCGCGGCTGATGAATGTTCAGTATATCCGCACGGCATGCCCCATCTGTTTCTTGCTGAAAGTCAAATGCTAAACCGCCATAACGCTTTCCGGCGCTGTAATCCGGCCGACAATTACTCCAATATTTTGCGAATATTTTACAAAAGAACCCTAAAAAACAAGTCAAAAAATTTGTCACCCTCGCCAAAACTCCTTAACTTTGCACAACCCGAAAAAGGAAAGATGCCGGAGTGGTCGATCGGGACGGTCTCGAAAACCGTTGTACCCTTACGGGTACCCAGGGTTCGAATCCCTGTCTTTCCGCCAACGACAAAAGGCTGCAAGTCAAACGACGCGCAGCCTTTTTTATCTTGCAATAGTTGAGATTTGAACCATTATTGCTATATTTGTATTCTAATAGCTCAAAACAGAACTATGAATGATAATGTCTACATGCTCGCCGATGCCGAGATCTGTCATCGGATAGGACAAACGGTGCGCCGTTTGCGGCTACGTCAGAACTTTACCCAGATGTCGCTTGCGGAACAGGCGCAAATATCCGTGTCAACCCTAAAGAGAATTGAAGAAGGGGAGATTCGTTCGTTTGACTCTCTCGTGAGGGTTTTGCGCATATTAGGCGAGCTTGATATTTTTTCTCCGTTGCTCAAAGAGGAGGAGATGAGTCCCAATGAATATTATGAGTTTGTTGAGGCCGCCAAAAAGAAACGACGCCACCGGGCATCGTCATCTCAAAAAACAGAGCAATCTAAAACCGGCAAGGAGGAATCAGAATGGTAGACATTGCAAAAGTAACCCTTTACGGACAACACGTAGGTTCACTTCGGTGGGACAATAACCGTCAGACTGCATTTTTTGAATATGCCGACAGTTTCATCGGCAAAGGGCTGGAGCCGTCTCCTATTCTTATGCCGGTCAGATCCGGGAGGATATATTCATTTTCAGATATAGGGAAAGAGACCTTCAGGGGACTTCCCGGGATGCTTGCGGATTCGTTGCCTGACACATACGGGCGGGCGCTGTTCGACCGTTGGCTTGCTCTGACAGGGCGTACCAGCGGCAACGCCGTCGAGACTCTCTGCTTCCTCGGAAAGCGATGTATGGGGGCACTTGAATTTGAGCCCGCAATGGATGTCCCGTATGGTAAGAATACGGCTATTGAACTTGACACACTTGTAGAGGTCGCAAGTGAGGCTTTGGCTGAAAAGGAAGAGTTCGGTGCAAATCTCGAAGCCGACAAAAAAGCTGCGATTGCCGAGATTGTGAGGCTCGGAACTTCAGCGGGAGGACAGCGAGCCAAGGCAATAATCGCATATAACAAAGAGACCGGTGAGGTCCGTTCGGGACAGATTGACGCTCCGGCAGGATTCGACTACTATCTGATAAAACTCGACGGAGTCACTGCCGAAGCCGGATTCCGTGAGACTCAGAATTTCGGAAGGCTGGAATATTCGTTTTCAAAACTCGTTAAAGAGTGCGGCATAGAAATGTCGGAATGCAGTCTAATCGAGGAGAACGGACGTGCCCACTTCCTTACCAAGCGATTCGATCGTCACGACGGTGAAAAAATCCACATGCAGACGCTGTGCGGAATCGCCCACTATGACTATCGTTTGCCACGGGCATATTCCTACGAACAGGCCTTCAACGTAATGAGGGCATTGCGACTGCCATATTCCCAGGCTCAGGAGATGTTTCGCAGGATGGTGTTCAATATTGTGGTGCGTAATCAGGATGACCATACCAAGAATATATCGTTCCTTATGGACAGGAACGGCAAATGGCGTCTATCACCGGCATACGATATGGGCTACGCATATAATCCTCAGGGTGGCTGGACGGCACAGCATCAAATGTCGGTCAACGGGAAATTCGATGGAATCACACGATCTGACCTTCTTGAGTTTGCACGCAGGAACAACATCAAGGAGGCAACCGCAATAATTGATATGATTACTGACACAGCTTCCCGATGGCCGGAGATTGCGAAGGATTGTGGAGTGCCTCGGCCTATGGTTGATGCAATAGTTCCCGACATGCAACTCATGCTTTAATCATGTGTACGACCAGTGATTTTGTCGCATTGCTGTTGCATTGCGTGTATCGCATGAAGCAAAGCGATTGATATATATGGGTTTAGACGGCTTATAAATGGTTCCTGTCTTTCCGCCAACGACAAAAAGGCTGCAAGTCAAACGACACGCAGCCTTTTGTAGTTGGCGGGATGAGAACCCCGGGGATCTTATCTCCGTCACTTCAGATTTCCTATTTTGATGGCACGGTAATTCCCTCCGTTGAAGTCTTCTAATGATAAAGTCGATGGATAACCGTCGGCTCCGTTATACCAATATGGCGGGTTCCTGAATCTGTCATAATTACGCGACTGGGTGTTTCCCATCTTGAGCACAATGATATAGGGGCTGTTTTTACGGTTTCAGGAACTTCGCAACCCAATTTAAATCTGACGGTACTTACTTTTGCGAAATCATTGGCATTGTCACTATAGTTCCCGAGATATGCGCCATAATCCCGCCAGCGTGCGAACTCGATGGTGTACACTTCGATTTTCTCCAGTTTCTCCCCATTTATGGAATATATTGCCGGTGTGGGCAATTGGGGATTTTTATCCGACGATGTCACTGACATGGATGCTAAGGCATATACATTCCCCCTGTCAGCCGTGCGGTAGAACCAACTGTCATCGTATGCGTCAAATGTAAACTGACTGCCGAATGACAGGTTTGAAAATGTCACCTTGTTCGGCCCGATTTCAAAAACGGTAGATTGGGTCAATGCTTTGAATCCTAATGCGCGTATGCGTTCCTGCTCGGCAATAATCGCGGCCTCCGCCTTGTTGATGTGCTCGAGAAGCGCCTGACATGCAGTAGCTTCTTCTGAATTCGGGAAAATACGTCGCAATTCGGCAATCATGTTGCGCGCTTCCGAAAACTTCTCAGACGAAATGAGACGTTTAATATCTGTCAGCCGTTGATCTGCCGGAAACTTCAGCAATTCGATTTCGGCATTAAGTTCATCAACTTTGGCCGTAAGAGATGCGATAGAATCTCTTGCAGCTGCCAGTTCGGTATTTTCAGTATGACTGGCATCTCCCTGAGTATTGCCGCACCCATGTAATGCAAGCGTTCCTGCCGGCACAAGTAAATAAAGAATGTAATAAAGTGGTTTCATGTGATTTAAGGTCTATTGTAAAATTCCGATGGAGTAAATATAGCTAATATTATCAATCATGACAAATAAAAATGATAAATATTGCAATTTCTCCCGGACAATCATGGTAAACAATAATAAAATAATATGTATCGTGGTGGATTTGTTAATTTTATAGTAAACAATAGATTGTTTAAATAAAAGTATTTATATTTGTAGCTGAAACGGAAAGAGTTCCGTTTCAAAAAATACATATTAAAAAGCGTTTTAGCTGGTTCTTCAATCGAAATTCGCCAAAATTTTCAAATCCAAGGAATCCGGCAGTCAAAACGCTCATGCGTGCTTGTATCCACCCCGCGCGTGGGGTCGACATATCGGCATGGCGTGGGGGTGGACTGTTTATTTTGGATTAGGCGTTTGGCGATGCCTCGATTGAGATATGCAGTGAACATTGTCCTCACGCTTTTTTTATGTCAAAACACACTCTTGCACTAACTTTCACAATGGCCTGAACCGAGGAGGACACGCCACGGCCTCATTAATCAATCTCTAATAATTATGAGACCAATCAAATCAATGCGTATGCCACTGACGGCTCTATTCCTCGCCGGGTGCGCAATGCTAAACGCAATGGAAACCGCGCCGCCCGCAACGTCGGCATCTGCTGATGCTCCCGTCGGAATTCCGGTACCAACCGACATCCGCGATGCTGTTCCGGAAGATTGTCCACAACTCTTATTCTGTCATTCGTTTAACGATGAAACGTCGTTCGACGGCTGGACGGGAGATTATACAGTTAAGAAAAACTCCGACGGAAAAATTACCGGAATTACTATTGATGATACATTGACTTCTCCTGAATTGGACCTCTCAGGTGCCACATGTCCCGTTATCTGCATAAATAATTATATTTCCAGTTGGTATTCGAATATCAGTTTCTCCACTGATGGTAATAACTTTGATTCCTGTCTTTGGCGTACACCGATTAATATCAATCAAAAATGTTATTATCAGGAAATACCGTTGACAACCAAGTATATACGTATAAGTGGGACGAACTTATCAGTATGGAAAGAAGGTATTACCATTCTTGACCTCGCTGATGTAACGTCCGGTTATTCCACAGAGAAACAAGCATCGGAGAAGAAGTGTATTTATTCCGATGGAATGATATATGATTATGATAATGGCAGTGGAATAAGTGGCGATACAAAATACTACACGATAATAACATCGGAAGCATTTGCGCATGGTGGCGCACGATTTATAATCTCGGGTTTATCTTATATAAACGGGATTGAAGTCCTTGCCCATACTGACAATGAATATATCCGTCTTCCTTTTATTGTGATTGGGGGAAATTCTAACTATTTTGTTCCGGCCGGTACGAAAGATTTGTTCGCCTATCGGGAAAATGGTAAAAAGGAATTATTGGCTAATTATAGCACCAAAATCGTCGATGACTTAAGTCAATTCCGTAACTCCTGGTTTGGTACTCCCATTCCGCAAAAGGCATCCTCATGGTATGACATCAATGGCGACGGGTTAATGGATTTTACCTCCTTCATGAATTATACATCCGACGGCATATTCCTGTCAACTCGAAACAATAGCTATACCGGAGTAAAACTTGACAAAAACAATAGAAATAGCAATGACGGCAATATTATAAACGTAGGGGGTGACAACGGCATACTTTGGTATGACACTTACGTACGGCATATTGATACCAATAAATGGTCTTCTACTGTAATGGGCGGGGATGCGTCCGAAACTTATCATGTGTATTATCCTGCAGATGTCAATAACGACGGACGGTATGACTTGCTTAGATTGAACGCAAATGCCGACGTTCCCAACCCGAAAACGTTCTTTACACTCAGTCCCGACGGACAAAGCATATCAGCCAAATACGAAGTCATTCCTCTGGACGAGTATCTGAAAACGCCGTATAAAGGTTCGGACGGAGATATTCAGAGTGCACTTGCCTCCATGTCGGGTATGGGAATATGGAGTCCGCCAGTATATGAGAAATCAACAGGCGTGAAGTTTGAGTCGCACGACATCAACAACGACGGTCTGCCCGATATAGTGGATTTCGTACACAATAAACTTTACTACAATATTGGCCGCGACGGATATGCCGCCACTGATTTCGGCGGTCAGATAATAGTCCGCGATCTCAACGGCGACGGAATAGAGGATTTCATAATCCACAATACTTCCGCCAAGACCATCACATCGTACATACAGATACCCGAAGGTGGCGTGACCGAAAAGCAGATACTGTCGGGTTACTATTGCGCCGGCGACATATACAGCGCCGATTTGAATAACGACGGCAATGTCGACCTGCTGATACCAATAAGCAGCTCAAGTACAACGGAATGCCAGTTTATCCTTATCCTGGAAAATAAGGGTAACGGAACTTTCAAAAAGCATGAATGCCCGTTGCCGCAGGTATGCACCGTATTTGATTTACGCGACATTGACAACGACGGTTCTTATGACCTGCTCCTGAAGACTAAAGCCTCGGATTACGAAATTCTTCAATATCCCATAAAGGATTGCAAACTTGCTGCCACGCCGGTAACACTGGATAAATCTGCCGGTATAGGCGTTAAATACGGCAGCTCCATCGCAATCCTGCCCGACTTTAATAATCCGGCAAGGAATATGATTTATTATGACGATAAGGGATTTCCGCTTGCACCTTACGCCAACACTCTCCCCGAGGCTCCGGCCAAACCGGAAATTTTCTATGAGCCATCAACCGGATTGCTGAAAGTCACATGGCAGCCAACCACCGACAAGGAAACGCCGTCGGCCGACCTGACTTATTCGCTCCGCATAGGCACTGCTCCGGGATTGGACGATGTAGTCACTGCCGATGCGCTTCCCGACGGTCGTCGCCGAAACCTGACCGGAGGCAATATGGGGCATTCGCTGCAGCGTAAATTCGATACATCCTCGTGGCCCGACGGCAAATTGTATATCTCCGTGCAGGCAGTCGACGGTGCTAACGGCGGTTCCAAGTTCAGTGAATATGCTACGTTTGAGAAACGCGAGCCGGCAAACAGTTTCATGCTGTCCTACAGCAAACCCTATTTCGTCGGTGACACATGTACCGTAACATTGACAACTCTACCCAAGGAGGGCTATGGCTATCAGTGGGATTTTGCCGGCGCTCGCATCATAAAAGGCGATGAAAAGGCGCAGACCTACGACATAGTATTCGATGCGTCTGGTGAAAAAGCTATATCGCTGACTGTCTCCACATCCGACTATACAGCCCCGACAGTTTCCTCCATTCTTGATGTAATACCAGGTAATGTACATTCGGAACGGTTGCGTTTGGAAAATGGTTCTGATTTTAGGGCCTATTGGGCTGCAGATATTGACGAGGACGGTGTCAATGAAGTATTTAGTTATGATAATGGTAAAATAGTGGAAGTCATACGACCGGGTGTCTATAAAGATATCCAACGGTTGTACAATAATCACTCCTCTATTAGTGAAGTGGCCTACGGAGTATGTACCGACATCAATGGTGACGGTCATGTAGATATTTTAGGCGGAGAAGGAATCGGCGCAATCAATCAGGAGGATAAGGATATGGAGATTGTGACCGATTTGTTTGATTTAGGTTCGAGTTGGAGTCATAGTTTCATTTGTTATGACTTGAATAATAACGGCAAACTTGATTTCATTGAAGATAATGTAATTTATTACAATGATAATGATTATAAGCAAAATTCGAAAGTTAGTACTTTCCCGTGCTGGCCATCTTTATTTGACGATTATACCGGTGACGGGCTTATTGATTTTATAGATAACGGGTACGATTATGATTCCAAGACAGGAATGTCATATTCATTCCGCATCTATGAAAATAAGGGGGACTATACATTTGAACCGCAGGAACCATTCTACACTGTTAAAATTGGCGAGGACGAGCCTCATACGCCATTTTATACCGTCCGCGACTTCGATAATAACGGCAAACTGGATATTATGTTTGGTCGGGCAGTGGCTCATGATACTTATGCAGTGTATATTCGCTGGGATGACGGCGAAGTGACTCAGGTCGCCGAAGGTTCTGATTTCGATGAATCACCGTTGTTAATCTATAGTCAGAATAAGACATATTCACTGTTAGATATTGACAACAACGGTTTTGTCGATATATATTCGGAAATGACACAATCCGGCAGGAAAGAGACAGGCGTTTATGGTTATATAGCATATCAGAAGCCGGGACGCAAGTTTGAAATCAAGAAGATTGACTATAATTCAAGTGACCAGTATTATGGCTACCTGATGAACGGCCCCCTGTTTATGGCTTCCGACGGTCGTCGATATTCTGTAAAGAGTGATGGCGGCTCGATTGCCACCCCCAACGAACGGCCTGCCGCTCCGACTGCAGTGCGCCATTCGCAGAACTCCAAATCCGTGATAATCGAATGGGAACCTTCCATCGACAAAGAGACTCCGGCAGTGCGTATGTGCTACAATATCAGCATCAAGCATAAGGGTATGGAGGGTGAAGGCGCCTACTTGTTCTCACCGTGCAACGGCGGTAAAAATGGTGTGCCCGTGCCTACCGGCAAACAGTTGCTCAGTTCCACGCGCCTCACTATTCCTATCGCAAGCATTCCCGCGGGAGAATATGAGGTGAAAGTACAGGGTGTCGACCTTATGCGCGATGCATCCGATTTCTCCGAAGTATATATGATGAAAGTTGTTGAGAGCTGCGGTATCGAACTTCCGGCTACCGGCGAGGTCGGTTATCCTGTTACAGTCCGTATCAATTCCAACACTGCGGATGCCATCGACTGGGACGGCGCTGAAATATATTCGACAGCTGGAAGCTGGTACACGGTAATATGGCGTACTGCCGGACATAAATGTGTCACCGTAGGGGGCGAATCTGCATCGATATATGTCAGGGAAGCGCCCGACGCATCATTCTCCCTTCCCGAAACATGTCATTTGGGCGACCGCATAAATGTCGCGGGACGGAATATTCAGAATGGCGATTGGGAAATACGTCTTGCCAACTCTCCTTACGATTGGGAAGAACTCTCGGCCTCTTCCGCTTCACGCTTCGCCACCCTCGACATCATAGATGCTGAAAACGCCACTCTGACATTCAAGGTGACGAACAAATATGAAATCCGGCATTCGGTATCGGAAGAATTCGCTACCGTGCAGCATATCGCCGCTACATCTGTAGTAGAGCGCCGTGCGCCTGAAATCACACTGGTTGACATTGATGATACGACCGGCAAACACCGTATCCGTTGGAATACCGCTCCGCAGTCCGATATTCTCGGTATCAACCTGTATAAGGAGACTTCCGTTGCCGGAAAATACACGTTACTTGCCAAAGTGCCTGTGTCGTCGGCGTCATTCATTGACCTTGAATCATCGCCTGACGCCAAGGCCTCACGCTATCTCATGACATACGAACTGACCTACGGCGAATCAGCCGACGGAACCGCACATCAGCCAATTCACGTCATGATAAACCGCGGTGTCGGAACATCATGGAATCTTATCTGGACCAAATATGAAGGTATCGGGATTGATACATACCGTATCCTGCGCGGAAATTCACCCGAGACTCTTGCCATGATAGATGAAGTGTCGGGCAATATGACGAGCTATTGCGATGCCAATCCACCGGCCGGACCGCTGTGCTACGCCGTGGAGATTATTGATTCGGGTGCTTCGGGCCATGCTGCGAAATCTGTCAATGATGCAAAAAATACTTTAGAAACTTCCCGCAGCAATGTCGTTGTAGCAGGTGGTGACGCTTCGGTCAATCTTGTCAGGGAGATTGTGGTTTACTCCGTTTCGGGCGGCAATGCTATCGATTTCAGCAATGAAACATATCTTGACTTGGGAGCACGCGTTTACCCGTATAATGCCACGTTTATGTCGCCGGCATGGATAATCACCGCCGGAGAGGATATCGCCACTGTCGATGCCCGCGGCCGTGTCACCGCCACAGGGCGTGGAAACGGCGAAGTGACAGTGCGGGCATGTGCCATTGACGGCTCGGGCGTATCCGGCGAATTTACACTGAATGTCAGCGGCGTTGACTCCGGAGTGGATGCTGTGGAGACATCGGGCAGCGATAAACTTACAGTCTATCCCGCCGTGGCGGAAGTGGAGATACATGTTTCCGGACTGTCTGCCGATGATAACGGGCGCTCACAGCTGTATATCTTTGGTATGAACGGCATGCTGGTATATCAGGATATTGTAACCGGGCAGTCGGCTACGGTCAACTGCAGTTCGTTTGCCGACGGAGTTTATGTCATCAAGGCCGTTGGCAACCGTGGAGCGTCAGCCGCACGGTTTATCAAACGATAACCTTTAACCCTCCATATAAAGCATCCCCCTCCGCGGATTGTACGCGGAGGGGGATGTCGTTTTATAGCCGGAGAGGATTTGGCTTTGCAGCACCTCTCTTATCTGTTCGAATCGGGGATTACCGGATGATTACTTTTGTTACTTTGGAGCCTTTGCGGCAGATGTAGATGCCGGGGGTGGGGCGGTCGACGCGTACGCCCTGAAGGGTGTAGTATTCGGCCGGGGCGTCTGAATCTGACACGATGCTGTCGATGCCTGAAAGCGGGCTTATGTTGATGCGGTAGTCATTGCCGCCGTTGTTGTCCCAGCCATTGCCGGTGTTTGTCACGAAGCTGATGTAGCTTACTGCCTGCTCGGGATTGTTGAACGGGCCGATTTTAACTTCTAATTTACCTTCGGCGTTACGGATGAAGGGTGTACGTGCGGCTTTGCCGTCGCTGTGATACTGCGAGCCTTCGGGAAGATATGCCTGAATAGGTTTCTCGAATGAGTTAACGCCCCAGTGGAGTATGATGCCGTCGCGACCGTTGGGCGCAGTGATGGTAATCACATCAGCTACGGTGGGATTGGCGGGAGATACGGTATATGAGCCGAGCACCGAGGGCTTGTCGGGATCTACGGGGTCAATCGGTGTGGAACCGTTGCCGTCGCCCACATATACGTGGAGAATCATCGAGCGTGACACATTTCCTTTGGCGTCGGTAGCTTCGATATAGTAATCTACGAGCACCTCCTTGAGTCCCTTGATTTCAGCCGAGTATTCCTGTGCTTTGTAGGCGGGGAGGGGATTGGTGATTGACGCGATGCTTTTGCCGGTCATTTCCACTTCCTGCCAGGGTCCTACCTCATCGCCTCCGGCGTATGTTTCGTTCTGATTGGAGGTCAGCGGATTGATACCGTCTTTGTCGATACGGTATTTGAGTTTGACGGAGCTGAGACCGCTGAGGTCGTAGACGTAGCTCCACACTGTGAAGTCGGATGATGTGGCCATTTCCCATTCCGTCGCGCCCGGGTTGTAGGGCTCGCGCTGCGGGTGATATATTGACGGGCCGGTAGTGTCATTGCCTGAAGCGATTACAGCGGCCACTTTTTCAACCGCACGGTTGGCGGCGGTGGCAGGCTTTGAATCCCATTCCTCCGTGCCGTCCCAGTACCAGTAGCAGCTTGTCTCGCCGCACATGAGCTCGTCCCACGCGGCGCGTACGTCGGCATTGTCGGGAGCGATGGCGGCGGCTGTCTTCACGTGGTTTGATGCCGCGGTGATGATGCCCCAGCTGTTGTGGTCGGGGCTATAAGGCTCGGTAGTTCCGGCGTATGTGCCTTTGTCGCCGTTCCATTTGAGGAATTCGGGGTCGGCACCGGCGCCCCACCAGCTGCCGCTCTCTACGTGGATTATGTCGTCATCGGCAGGGGGGAATGTGTCGAGATAGTCCTGTATGGTAGTGCATTCGAAGCGGTCGGGATTGGCCTTAAGCCAGTCGACAAAGTTCTGGAAGTTCGAGCCGTAGTAGCTTGCCGAGCCTCCTCCGTGGTTGTCGCCGTCGTGGTGGAGAACTACGAGGATTGGGTGCTCTGGGTCGTCGTTGAAGGCCTCGAGCTGGCTGATGCATTTCTCATACTGGAGCGCGCCGAATCCGCCGCGGCCATCCTCGTTGCCGAATACGAGCGATGTCGGCACGGCAATCATCTTGTATTCCTTGCCGTCGGCGGGGTCGACATATTTCATCCAGTGCGGACGGTGTCCCCAGCCGGCGGAAATCTGTCCGGGGCAGTAGAGGCCCTCGATGTGGGTCCAGTCGGCGGGATTGGGGTTAAGAATATCGGCCTTGTTGGGCTCGACAATGGAAACGCCTTTGACCCACGGATAACCTGTGGCCGTGCGGTCGAAGTGGGAGTTGTCGACCATAGCCCATTCTATTCCCTCTTTGACAAGAGCCGGTATCATGTGTTGCTCGAAAGCATTTTCAGGAGGGAAAATACCCTTGGAGTATGACATTCCGGGGAAATTCTCGGCGAAACATGCGCGGTGTTTCTGTATCTGTTTGCGGGCATCCTCTTCATCGATGAGCGCCATCAGCGGGTGGTAATATCCGAAGGCCACCATGTCGATGCGTGGATTGCCTTTGTCGGTTTTTTTGCCGATGTAGTCGGTCCAGTTCTTTTTCCAGTTCTGGAAGTGGGGGGTCGATTTTTCGATTACGTTGAGGTTCTCGACCAGTGAGCCTGAGAATGACACCTGTGCGCCGCCGGGCAGATTGGCGGCAATCAGTTTGTCGACAGCCTGTGCGGGCCAGTTGGTGTAGGCTCCCGTACGCGAGGTGAATACCTCGAGGAGGTCGTAGCTTAACGACCCTCCCTGATGGGTTTCCATTACATTCTCGCCGGGCGTGTAGATCGGCTGGTGCATGTGCCACTGGAAGGCGATGTAGATTTTGGGCTGCTGGGCCGCAACCGACAGGGAGGCAAGCAATGCTGCTCCTAAAATCGCTTTTTTCATGGAGTGTTGATAATAATTGGAGTGATGATAAATAATTGTACTTTGTAAGTATAAATATGGATTTATATCCGAAAGCAAATATACAAAAAATCCATAAAAAATCCATAAAAATTCCCTAAATCGCTATAATTTTATCGCAAATTGTCCGTTCCTGAAAATGGTTGACTCGGTTTGGTATGTTTACTGATATTGGTTTACTCTATCTCTGGATAAGGTTTACTTAGGGATATTCAGTTAATGGCTTGATTTTTCAATACGGGAAAGTCCCGTGTTTATCGTATAGGTGCGGGGGTGATTTTGCGGGCAAATTTTCAGCACTCAGCGTATGAAACACTGCGTTTCTGGATTGGACGGATATAAAGTTTCGCCTCCGATGGACTTCGGAGGTTGAAAAACGACATTATTTTTTCATGCTC
>CAJLWO010000053.1 GCA_905210435.1 uncultured Bacteroidales bacterium | reverse complement strand
AAAATATCTACGACTTTGACAAATAGTTGGTTAGATATTTACTGAATGTCCCTAAATTAGTTTGGTTCATGATTATTCAAGATAGATATGACGAATATCGTATAGCAATGTTTTACGATAATGAATACAACCATGCAGATGGAGAAGACCTATAAATAGAAGGTATTACAACAACGCGGTTAAAAACCGCGTCTACTATTTGAGTACCAGCGTAGTAGACGCGGTTTTCAACCGCGTTAATATTATGCTTATCAAATATAAATCTTAAAAACTGTCGTCTCCAACCGACAGTTTTCGCGAAAATTGTCGGTTGGAGACGACAATTTTCGCTATTTTTTGCCCCAGCGGGATTGTTGGAGCTGGGCGAGGCGGTCTTCGGCGGGGTTGGAACAGGGGTTCCAGAAACGGGTGCCTTGGAGGGCGTCGGGGAGGTATTGCTGGGCCACGAAGTTGCCGGGGTAGTCGTGGGCGTATTTATAGTCGGCGCCGTAGCCCATTTCTTTCATCAGCGATGTCGGAGCGTTACGTATATGGAGCGGCACAGGAAGGTCACCGGTCTGCGCTACGTTGGCAAGAGCGGCATTGATGGCCATGTATGCGGAATTGCTTTTGGCCGATGTGGCGAGGTATATGGTGCATTCGGCAAGAGGGATACGTCCTTCGGGCATGCCGATTTTCTTGATTACGTCGTAAACGGTATTGGCAAGAAGTATCGCGTTGGGATTGGCAAGACCTATATCTTCGGCGGCAAGTATGGTCAGACGGCGTGCTATGAACTCGGGGTCCTCACCTCCGGCTATCATTCGCGCGAGCCAGTAGATGGCGGCATCGGGGTCGCTGCCACGCACGCTCTTGATGAATGCCGAAATTATATCGTAGTGCATCTCGCCGTTTTTATCGTAGGCCGACGGATTTTCCTGCAAACGCTCCGTCACCGTGGCATCGTCGATGATGACCGGCTCACCGGCACTGACCGACTGCTCGAGCAGGTCGAGTATGTTGAGCAGTTTGCGGGCGTCGCCTCCGGCAAAGCGGAACAACGCCGTGGTCTCGCGCACCTCGACATTGCGTCGCGACAGCACCTCGTCGTGCGTTATGGCATGGTCGAGCAGACGCTGCAGCTCAGGCGCTTCGAGTGGCTTTAGCGTGTAGACCTGCGCACGCGACAGCAACGGACGAATCACTTCGAAAGATGGATTTTCGGTCGTGGCGCCTATCAACGTCACGATACCGCTCTCAACGGCACCGAGCAGCGAGTCCTGCTGCGATTTGCTGAAACGGTGGATTTCATCTATGAAAAGTATCGGACGCCCTTTGGTGAACATACCGCGGATGTCATTGCGGCAACGTTCGATGACGTCGCGCACATCCTTCACTCCGGCCGTGACGGCAGAGAGCGTATAAAACGGCGACTCGGTGGTATTGGCTATAATCCTTGCAAGCGTTGTCTTGCCCACACCGGGAGGTCCCCACAGTATGAACGAGGCCACGTTGCCCGAGTCAATCATGCGCCGCAACACCTTGTCGGGTCCAACAAGGTGTGTCTGGCCGATATAGTCATCGAGCGTACGGGGACGCAACCGTTCGGCCAGCGGAGGCAATATCTTCGTGTTGAAATCTTCGTTATCCATAGTAATAATCAGACGGTTTGTGATTTTGAATTTTTGAACATACGCTCATAGAGCGCATCGGCAGCACGCTCTCCGTCGACAGCGGCCGAGACGATACCGCCCGCATAGCCGGCACCCTCGCCCGAGGGAAACAGGCCGTCGACATTGACAGAACAGAGCGTCGTATCGTCGCGCACAATCCTAACAGGTGCCGAGGTGCGTGTCTCGCAGCCGAGCACAATAGCCTTGTCGGTGAGAAATCCGCGCGACTTGCAGCCGAATTCCTCAAATCCCTTGCGCAGACGGCCCGATATGAATTCGGGAAGGATGCGGTCGACACGTGCGGAGTGGACTCCGGGGGCATAGGACGATGGCGGAAGCGACGCCGAGAGCCGTCCGGCCACGAAGTCGGTCATACGCTGCGCGGGAGCGTTCTGCGTGCGGTCGCTCTCCTCGTAAAATTTCTTTTCTATTTCCTCCTGGAGCGACATTATCTTCAAAGGTCCCGTATAGTCCGTGACATCATCGGGAAGTATTTCCACCACCATGCCCGAATTGGCCCATTTAGTGCCGCGCGAAGCGGGCGACATGCCGTTGACAGCCTGCTGGTCGGGACCGCTGGCCGAAGGGATGACAAACCCGCCGGGACACATGCAGAACGAATATACGGCACGGTCGGCCACACGTGTAAGCATCGAGTACTCCGCCGCGGGCAGATATTTGCCGCGTCCCTGCGGATTGTGATACTGAATTGAGTCGATGAGTTGCTGCGGGTGCTCCAGACGCACGCCTATGGCTATGCCTTTCGGCTCGATGGCCACTCCGCTGTCGAGGAGCATCCGGTAGGTGTCGCGCGCCGAATGTCCGGTAGCGAGAATGACCGGGCCGCGATACGTATCGCCCGACGCTGTACGTACGCCGTCAATGCGCAGTGAGCCGCCATCTTCGGCAAGCAGCAATCCGGTGACACGCGCGCCGAAGTGAATCTCGCCTCCACAACGTATTATCGTTTCGCGCATGGCTTTGATTACCCCCGGAAGACGGTCGGTGCCGATATGCGGATGGGCGTCAACAAGTATGTCGGCCGACGCGCCGTGCTGACAGAATATCTGCAATATCTTCTCGACGTTGCCGCGTTTTTTAGAGCGCGTGTAGAGCTTGCCGTCGGAAAAAGCACCCGCGCCACCTTCACCGAAACAGTAATTGGAGTCGGGGTCGACGATATTGTTGCGGGAAATCTGCGCCATATCCACGCGACGGGCGTCGACATCTTTGCCGCGCTCGAGAACGACCGGACGTACGCCAAGCTCGATTAGCCTCAGGGCCGCGAACAGTCCGGCGGGGCCGGCACCGACCACAACGGCCTGCGGGGCCGCACTTACATCGCCGTAGTTCACAGGGCGCAGGAGCGGTGACTGCGGGGCATCTTCCCCGACGTAGACATCGACAGTGAGGTTGACCATGACACGGCGCTGGCGCGCGTCGATGGAACGTTTTTTCACTACAATGTCGTGTATCGAATTAGCATCGACACCAAGTACGGTCGAGGCCTGAGCCTTAAGAAGCAAAGGAGTGGCGGCAGTGCGCGGGTCGACGCGGAGTTGCAGGTTATGTATCATAATAAGGAATCGGTTAGAGTGGTGTGGCTGAGGGCGCCGACATGAATTTGCGGTTCTGCCGACGCATCATTATAATAAGGGTTATCACCGCCACGACGAAAGCGAGGAAATCTGACGCCGCCATGCTTGCCCAGACACCGTCAATGCCGAAGAATGCGGGCAGTATGAGCAGAAACGGTATGAGGAAAAGCAGCTGTCGGGTAAGCGAAAGGAATATTGACAGTTTAGGCTTGCCGATTGACTGAAAAAAGTTGGTAATGATAATCTGGCAACCAACAACCGGAAAACAGATAAAATAGACGCGGAAACCGTTGCGGGCGATGTCGACAAGCTGGCGGTCGACAGTGAAGAATCCGCTGATAGTATCGGGGAACAGTTCGGTCACAACCCATCCGGTAGTGGTGATGCATACGCCGATAAAAACACCTTTGCGGAGTGTCTGCTTCACGCGTACCCACTTGCCGGCACCGTAGTTGAATCCGAGAATGGGCTGCATGCCCTGAGTCACACCAAACACTATCATCACGAAGAACATCGTGGTACGGTTTATGATGCCGTAGGCACCTACCGCAAGGTTGCCGTCGGTGCCAGCGCAGTCAAGCAGCGCCCTGTTGAGGAACACCACCACGACGCATGCGCACACGTTCATCAGGAACGGCGACATGCCGATGGCGTAGATGCGCCGGACTATCGCTCCTGAAAGCCAGCTCCGCTCGCGGCGGAAATGGATATAGCTGTTTTTCGACATGAAATGACACAGCACCCATGTAAAGGCCGCCAACTGACCGCACACAGTGGCGAGCGCCGCACCCCTGATGCCCCAGCCGAGCACGAATATGAAAACAGGGCACAGGGCAATGTTGACTCCCACGGAGAGGAGCGCCGACACCATCGCTTTGGCCGGATAACCCGTAGCACGCATCAGGTTGTTGAGCCCGATAAACACATAGGCAATCGGTGTTCCCGCCAGGATGACCTGCATGAACTCACGGGCGTAGGGCAGCGTCTCGGCCGTCGCGCCGAAGAACAGCAGTATCGGGTCGAGGAATATCAGCGTCAGTCCGCCGAATATCAGCGAATGCACCAGGCAAAGGGTAAGCACATTGTTGATTACCTCAGATGCGCGGGCAATGTTTTTCTGCCCCATGAAGATGGAGGTGATGGTAGCTCCGCCCACAGCGATGAGCATACAGAACGCTATCACGAGGTTCATCAGCGGGAATGTGATCGCAAGGCCGGCGATAGCCATCGCCCCGACACCTCTGCCGATGAAAATAGAGTCAATTATGTTGTAAAGCGAAGTGACGACACTGGCAATGACAGCCGGTACGGAATATTGCACCAGAAGGCGTCCGATAGGACGGGTTCCAAGAATAGTCGGGTCGGAATTGAGTCGTGATTCTTTCATACACTGCAAAATTAACGCTTTATAATATGACTTTAGGTGAAAAAAGTCTTAATTTTGCAATAATTTACAAAAAATAGCATATCACGATGGATAGAAAAGTTGCCGTATTATTTGACCTTGACGGAGTATTAATCGACACAGAAGGCTTATATACAGAATTTTGGGCACAGACAGGCCGTGAATTCGGAGTGCCCTCCCCCACTTTTGCCGCCGACATAAAGGGTACCACGCTCAAAAGCATCCTCAACTATTTCCCCGGCGACGAACTTAAAGCGAAAGTGATGCAGCGGATACATGATTTTGAGGATACGATGCAATACCGGATGTTTCCGGGCGTAAGCGAATTTCTTACGGCGCTTAAGACTGCCGGCATACCGACAGCAATCGTCACGAGCAGCGACGAGGTGAAAATGTCATACCTGTACAAGCAGTTGCCGGTACTGCGCGATATGGTCGACGAAGTTATTGACGCATCGATGGTGACCCGGTCGAAGCCCGACCCGCAGGGTTATCTCCTCGCAGCGGAAAAGCTCGGCTGCCGACCGGATGACTGCTACGTATTCGAGGACTCGCTCCAGGGCCTTGAAGCGGGACGCCGTGCCGGCGCGACAGTCATAGGCATTGCCACAACCAACCCCGCCGACACCGTACGCCCTCTTTGCGACTATCTCCTCCCCACCTTCATAGGTTTCACCCCCGCCACCCTGCTTGAAATCAAGAAACAAATACAACAGAGTTTGTAAAAGCGCTATGTAATGCTATTTACTTAAGGGGCACAGTGTGGGGCGGGGGCGTCTCGCCCCGTGGTATTATTTTTATATACTGAAAGTTACCACGGGGGCGAGACGCCCCCGCCCCACTCAACCCCACTCAACTCAGCTTAGGTAAACAGCATTGGGACATTTGACCGTTAATTATAATTTTGCAATGCTTTTGACATCGATTGGTACATTGCTTACTGTTAATCGACTGTTGAGTACGCAGTCTTAGCGGAAGTCGTAGGGGGTGAGGGTCACATCTACGTGAAGGCCGGATTCTTTGCCTGCGTAGCGGTAGGTTATGCCGCGGTTGGCACGTGCGAGGTATTTGCCGGTAGTGTTTATCATATCGTCGCCAAGAAGTTCGGATTTGATTTCTTTTCTCAGTTCGACAGCGTTGTCCGACAATTTCTGCATGTCATAGATTTCCTCATCGACATCGCATAAGAATACTATGTTGGAGCCGTCGTCAAAAACATCAATGAGGGTCATACCCTCCTCAACTTCCGAAGGACAAAGAGCTTTGTTCGAATCAATCGTCTGCTTGATAATCATCTCGGCGCTCTCTTCTTCGGTAAGAGGATTCTCATTCATATTCTTAATATCCGATGCGGGAATTTCCAATTCGACTTTTCTGCCCGATTTGCTGCCTCTGTATACAGCCTTAAGCCCGACACCGCAATCGGTCATGAGTTCTACGAACTTTTTAGCTTCGCTGCCAGACAGCAGTGCCGGCATCACCGGACGCACTCTTTCCTGAAATCCGTCAAGGTCGGAAAACTCGATTGCATCTTCATTGACAGTCAGATTGTACACAATGAACGGGCCGTCTTCGTCATAGTCGATACTGTCGATACGTCCGAGCGTACCCAATGACTGCGGACAGGTCGCATTGTATTTGGCGAGTTCTTTCTTTAAAGTTTCGATTTTGGAATCAGCGCACCCCGGCAGAACAAGCAAAAGAGCCACGAGCGTCAACAGACATAGAGCAAAATACTTTTTCATAATTAATTACCTATTTTAATTGATTGGTCGTTGTATATCGGCAAATGTAATTATAAAAAAATAAATTTTCATACAAAAATTCAATTTAATTCAGGATAGAGTTGCGCTTTTTGCGAAAAATCTGTACCTTTGCATGCAATAAAATTTAACGCAATCATTATATATGTCATTTATTGCAGATCGTGTAAAGATGGACGGGCTCACATTCGATGATGTCCTCCTTATTCCGGCTTATTCGGAGGTACTTCCCCGTGAAGTCGATTTGACAACCAAGTTTTCCCGCAACATCACATTGAACGTACCCCTCGTGTCGGCCGCCATGGATACCGTCACCGAGGCGCCTCTGGCTATTGCCATAGCCCGCGAAGGCGGCATCGGTGTAATCCACAAGAACATGTCGATAGAGGAGCAGGCGCGTCAGGTGCATGCAGTGAAACGTGCGGAAAACGGCATGATTTATGACCCGGTGACAATCAAACGCGGCTCGACAGTGCGCGACGCCCTGCGGATGATGGAGGAATATCATATCGGCGGTATTCCCGTGGTGGATGACGACCGCAAGCTTGTCGGTATCGTCACCAACCGCGATTTGCGTTTTGAAAGCAATCCCAACCGTCCTATCGACGAAGTGATGACATCGGAAGGACTCGTGACCACTACCCAGACAACCGATCTCGAGAAAGCCGCCCGCATACTTCAAGAACATAAAATAGAGAAACTGCCCGTTGTCGACAACGACGGCCGCCTCATCGGCCTCGTCACCTATAAGGACATCACCAAGGCAAAGGACAAACCATTCGCAGCAAAAGACTCGCTCGGACGTCTGCGCGTGGCAGCCGGCGTAGGTGTGACAGGCGACTCGATGGAGCGCGTTGACGCTCTCGTGGCAGCCGGTGTCGACGCCATCGTGATTGACACTGCCCACGGCCACTCGCGCGGCGTAATCGGCGTGCTCAAGGCCGTAAAGGCGAAATATCCCGAAATCGATGTCGTAGTAGGCAACATCGCCACCGGCGAGGCAGCCCGTTACCTTGTGGAGAACGGCGCCGACGGCGTGAAAGTAGGTATCGGCCCGGGGTCAATCTGTACCACCCGCATCATCGCCGGTGTCGGCGTGCCCCAGCTCTCGGCAGTCTACGACGTGGCAAAAGCGCTTGAAGGCACCGGAGTACCCTTGATAGCCGACGGCGGCATACGCTACTCAGGCGACATAGTCAAGGCTCTCGCGGCAGGCGCATACTCGGTGATGCTCGGCGGAATGCTTGCCGGCGTAGAGGAATCGCCCGGCGACACAATCATATACAACGGCCGTAAATACAAGACTTACCGCGGCATGGGTTCGCTCGAAGCGATGGAAAAAGGCTCGAAAGACCGTTATTTCCAGGCCAACGAGACGGATACCAAGAAACTCGTGCCGGAGGGTATCGCAGCACGCGTACCGTTCAAAGGCTCGCTCTACGAGGTGACCTACCAGATGCTCGGCGGACTGCGTGCAGGCATGGGCTATTGCGGAGCAAGCAATATCGAGAAGCTCCACACCGCCAAATTCACCCGCATCACCAATGCCGGCGTGGCCGAAAGCCACCCGCACGATGTGGCCATCACAGCCGAAGCGCCCAACTACAGCTCTTCGCACCAGTAATCGACACGGCTTCATCGTCAAGATGAATGAAACATACCGACAATATTAAGAATCCTGACGCGGTGCAATCATCAATCATGCCGCATCAGGATTTTTCATTCCAATTGCTTTTATTATCGTCCGGATTATAATAAATCGCTACCGGCTCCGTTAATATTAAGTAACAATCATACGTAACAAGAAAATAAAAACCGTAATCTAAAGACAATAATGAAAAAAGTACTTTTGTCGCTGACTATCGCTGCATTGGGCGGACTGAGCCTGTCGGCTGCGTCGAAGGACGCCGACCCGGTGCTTATGACTGTCAACAAAAAGCCTGTCAAACTCAGCGAATTCGCGTATCTCTATCAGAAAAACAACGCGCAGCAGCTTGCCACGCAGCCTATCGACGAGTATCTCGACCTTTTCGTGGTGTATAAACTCAAGGTTGCCGACGCCGAAGCTGCCGGCATAGCTGAAAACGAGGCGTTCGTCAACGAATACGCAGGCTACAAACGTGACCTTTCCGAGCCCTATCTGGTCGACCAGGCAGCACGCGACAGCCTCGTGCACAGCATATACGACCGGTTGAAGACCGAAGTCGACGTAAGCCATATCATGGTGGAACGTCCCTACGGCGCAAAAGCCACCGCTGCAAAAAAAGCGATGCTCGACAGCCTCCGTACCGAAATAATCGCCGGTCGCGCTGATTTCGCCACAGTGGCCGATACCTACTCCATCGACCCGGCTGCAAAGCAGAACCACGGCCACATGGGTTATATCGTGGCCGGAGCTTTCCCCTATACGTTTGAGGATGCCGCCTACTCTACAGCCGTCGGTGAAATTTCGCCTGTCATCGAGACACAGTTCGGCTACCACATCGTGAAGGTCAACGCCACCCGCAAGGCTCAGGGTCAGGTAAAAGTGCAGCACATACTGAAACTCACCCGCGGACTCAGCGAGGAGGAGCAGACTGTCAAGAAAGCCCAGATCGACTCACTTTACACAGTGCTCAAGAACGGCGCCGACTTCGACGAAGTAGCCAAAGCCGAGAGCGAGGATCCGGGTTCGGCACGCAACGGCGGCCGCATGGACTGGTTCTCGACCGGCCGCATGGTGCCTGAATTCGAGGCGACATCATTCGCCCTGGCCAACGGAGAGATATCCGAACCTTTTGCCACAGCCTACGGCTATCATATCGTGAAACGCCTCGACTGGAAACAGATTGACTCATACGAGGATATGGCACCCCGCATCAACGCAATGATTGACCGCGACGACCGCCAGTACATCCCCGTACGTGCAAAGACCCGCCAGCTCCGCGCCAAATACAATACAACCATCAATCAGGCCATAGTAGACGACGTGCGCAACACCATCTCGCAATACGGACGCCTCGACTCCACGCTTGTAGCGTCGCTTGTGGCCGACGAACGCACCATCATCACTCTCGACGGTGCCGACGAGGAGATAACCGTAGGCGACATCTTCGCCGCTCTCCCCTCCCACTTCAGCGCGATGCCTGCCGACGATGCCAACGGTTCGTTCCTCCAGCGTCTTGAGGAAGTTGCCGACGAAGCATCTGTCAACGCCGAGCGCGAGAATCTGGCAAAAGAGAACACGGAATACCGCAACCTGCTCAACGAATACCGCGACGGCATGCTGCTGTTTGAAATCAGCGACCGCAACGTGTGGACCCGCTCCAAGGAGGATACCGAGGGCATCAAGGCATATTTCGAGGCCAACAAGGCGAAATACGCTACGTGGAAAGCTCCCAAATTCAAGGGTTACGTGGTGTTCGCCACAAGCGACTCAATCAAGGATGCGGCACAAAGCTACATAGCTGCCAACAACATCGCCAACGAAAATCTTGTAGAAGCACTCCGCGGCCAGTTCGGCAAAGACGTGAAAGTGGAGCGCGTGCTTGCAGCAGAAGGTGACAACGCCATAATCGACGGCCTTGCATTCGGCAAACCCGCGCCCTCACCCACCGGCAAATGGATTGCCTACTTCGCCCATGCAGGCAAGGTTATCGACCAGCCCGAAGAGGTTGCCGACGAACGCGGCGCCATAACCACCGACTACCAGAACGCTCTCGAACAGGAGTGGATCAAATCGCTCAAAAAGAAGTACAAGGTAAAAGTAAACCAAAAAGTACTCAAGGAATACAAAGCCTCAATAGAAGCAACAAAATAATCCCACTCTCCATTCGTCACAGATCCAACCAAAGAGGCCGCGCTTTCAAGCGCGGCCTCTTTGAGTATATATTATTACACAAAAAGTTAGAAATCGCCTAAATTCAAAGTCGAGTTGTAAAATTGATATTGACGGCTGCATGATGTAGGGCTGCTTCCCGGAACTGCCGATAGTGCAGACTGATTATCTTCAACTTGGCGCTGCGCCTGGGTGCAGTCTTACAATTCACTCATAACCAATAAGTTTGTCAGGTGAATAGTTACCTCTAAATCGAGGCTCTATGAAATTTTCTTAAAAATTTGGTTATATCCGAAATTGTTTGTAATTTTACGAACAACAAATAAGGAGTAATATGACGAAATTAGAGATAACGCATGAACAGGAACGGCTTGCAAGATTTGCTAAAGCCATGGGGCATCCCACCCGCATCGCCATTCTGCACTTCCTCGCACAAAGAAACGAGTGTTTCTTCGGCGACATACACGAAGTGCTCCCGATAGCTAAAGCAACCGTGTCGCAACATCTTAGCGAACTGAAAGAAGCGGGCCTGATACAAGGCACAATCGAACCTCCTAAGGTAAAGTATTGCATCAACTCCGAAAACTGGCAACTTGCCAGACAACTGTTTTCACAGATGCTTGACGAATGCTGTCCTTCAAAAAAGAATAGCTGCTGCTCGTAGCGCTATTTTTTTACGGCCAATGTTCGTAATTCGACAAACAACAACCCAAACAAATATATTCAATATGAAAAAATTACTGATGATTTTCGCCCTGATTACAGGGCTGATGTCATGCGCAGGCGGGGAGAAAACCGCTGACGCACCAACTACTGAAACAGATAGAGTAGAAGTCATTTACTTCCATGGCAAGCAACGTTGCGCAACTTGCAAAGCTATCGAAAACCGTACAAAGGAAGTTGTAAATTCTATGTTCGCAAACGAATTACAAAATGGCGCACTGGTAATCAGGACCATTGATATTTCCACTCCCGAAGGTGAGCAACTCGCGGATAAATATGAAGTGGCTTGGTCATCTCTCTTTGTCAACAGGTGGGAAAACGGTAAAGAGACCCGCAACAACATGACGGAATTCGGTTTTGGCAATGCGCGAAATAATCCTGAAGTTTTCAAAACAGGGCTTGCCGACAAAATACGCGAATCACTACAATAATGGACTGGTTACAAACTTTGCTCGACAACAGCACGGCTCCGGCTCTGACCGCCTTCCTCCTCGGATTGCTCACCGCGATTTCGCCGTGCCCCCTTGCGACCAACATAGCGGCAATAGGCTATATAAGCAGGGATATTGAGAACCGGGGGCGTATTTTCCGAAACGGGGTGCTTTATACCGTCGGACGAATCATTGCTTATACCATACTCGGCATTGTGCTTATCTCAATACTGAAAGAGGGCGCAAGTGTATTCGGCATACAGAAAGCCATAGGGAAATGGGGTGAGATTTTGATTGGTCCGCTGCTTTTGCTAATCGGACTTTTCATGCTGTTCGGGCACAAACTGAATATTCCACAGTTCGGTTTCGGTGGCAAGGGTGAAGGACTTGCCCGGAAGGGTGGCCGGGGAGCATTGTTGCTCGGAGTGCTGTTCGCGATGGCTTTCTGCCCCACAAGTGCTGTTTTCTACTTCGGCATGCTCATACCTATGTCAGTAAACGCAAGTGCAGGGTGGCTTTTACCCGTATTGTTTGCTGCCGCAACCGCTCTCCCGGTGCTTGCAGTTGCATGGATTCTCGCTTTCAGCGTTGAAAAGGTCGGCGAGTTCTATGGTAAACTGCGTATTGTTCAGAAATGGCTCAACATTATTGTCGGTGTCATTTTCATCGTGATAGGCATATATTACTGCATAATGATATACTTATAACTGTAAAACGAAAAAACATGGATAAAAAAGAATCAAAGAAAGGGTTTTGGTCAACTCTTTTCGCGCCCAAAAAGAAAAGCTGTTGCTGCAACAGCAATATAATCGTGGAAGACGATGTGAAACCTGTTCAGTCGTGCGTCTGCTCAGGTGAATTGGCAGAATCCGCTGAAACCACTTGTTGTGCTGCTGCTCCCGGCGCAAAGGTCAGCGAGGTGCTTGTACTCGGTCCCGGATGCGCCAAATGCAAGGAGACATACAGGGTAGTTGAGCGTGTAGTCAGTGAGAACAATCTTGATGTCAAACTTTCCAAAATAGAGGATATAGCCGAGATGATGAGCTATAACATAATGACTACACCGGCAGTGGTAGTTGACGGAACTGTGAGAATCAAGGGGCATGTTCCAACCACAGATGAAGTGAGGAAGGCACTCGGAATATAATCAGAACACAAAAAGCATAGTCATGAACACAAAAAAGGAAGTCAAATTCCTGATATGGATCGTTGTGTTATTTCTGGCAGCATTCTTCATGCCCGTCAACAGCGGGACCTTGTTGACAGCGATACACTCCACTCTTGACCTCGCTAAATGGTATGCCCGTGAGCACATCGTACTCTGTCTTCTACCGGCGTTCTTCATAGCCGGTGTGATTGCGGTGTTCGTAAGCCAGGGTGCGGTGCTGAAATATTTCGGAGCCAACGCCAAGAAATGGGTATCCTATTCGGTAGCCTCCATATCGGGGGGTATCCTTGCCGTATGTTCCTGTACCATCCTCCCGCTGTTCACAAGTATCTACAAGCGCGGTGCGGGGCTCGGTCCGGCAATAGCTTTCCTTTATTCCGGTCCTGCCATCAGCATACTCTCGATAATACTGACGGCACGCATTCTCGGCTTTGAGATGGGCATTGCCCGCATTGTCGGGGCTGTGACATTCGCAATAGCCATCGGTCTTGTGATGTCGTTTATCTTCCGCAAGGAGGAGCGCGACAAGAAAATCGAACAAATGAATATAGTACCCCCTCCCGAGAAACGCCCGCTTTGGCAGACAGCAGTTTTCTTCTTTACTCTCGTGGCAATCCTCGTGTTTGCCAACTGGGGCACACCTGCAGCAATCGACCGTGGAATATGGGCAGCCATATACAATGCCAAATGGTGGATAACATCAGCACTTGCTATCGGACTATGCGTAATTCTGGTAAAGATTCTGCATCTGAAAACCAGGTGGATTACCCTCGGGGCTATTGCGGTAGCGGTATCTGCTGTTCTCGCAAATGTCTTTATCCCCGATACAAAACTGGCTCCGCTCGTTCCGATGATTGTGTCAGTAGCCGTGCTTGGCATCGTACTGCTATCAGACAAGACCGATGACGAAAACCGCGAGTGGGTGTTGTCATCGTGGGGATTCGCCAAGCTGATACTTCCGCTGCTTGCCGTCGGAGTTCTGACTGCCGGTTTCCTGCTCGGATCGACACACGACGGCATGGAGCTGCCCGGCATCATCCCGAACAGTTGGATTGAATGGGCTGTCGGAGGCAATTCGCTACTCTCGAATTTCTTCGCAAGTTTCACGGGTGCGTTCATGTATTTCGCCACCCTTACCGAGGTGCCGATTATTCAAGGATTGCTCGCATCGGGTATGGGTAAAGGTCCGGCGCTCGCCCTACTGCTCGCCGGGCCATCACTTTCACTCCCCAATATGCTCGTAATCCGCAGCGTGATGGGAACGAAGAAAACAGTGATATATGTGGCTCTTGTAATCGTCATGGCGACCGTCTCAGGCTGGGTCTACGGCTATTTCTTCTAATAATTTTTAATATATCTCTAATTTCCTTAAAAATTCGACTATATAAGAGAGTGTTTGAAATTAAACCGTATTAACAATAAAGAGAATGCAAGGAAAAACTTCAAATTAATCCTGAGGTCTTTTTTGGTTTAAATTCAAACACTCTCTAAGTTTATGGTTGCCTTTAACAATCATAGGGTTTGTTTATTCGTTATAATGTTATAACTTTGTATTTTAAAACAGAATATGATATGGCAATGACGATTAACTCCTCACCTGTTCTCACCGGTGAATCTGCAAGAGCTTTTGTTGAGGAAGCAGAGCGTAACGGCAAACTGCCTACTCCGCGTCTGTCGCCGGAACGCGAAACGCAAATTGCTGAATTTTAAAAAAAATCGCGCGAGTTCATTTTCCCTCATAGACCATGACATTTTATAAATGATATAATACCCCGACTGCGAGGTAACACTTTATATCACGTGATTGCTCCATATATGTAATGAGAAAAGCAGTATATCTTTTGTTTGTCATTGTGGCTTTGGCTTCCTGCTCGAAGCCGGAGGCGCGGCATGATAGGGAGATAGGTCAGGCCGAGCGGCTGATGGAGTGCAATCCGGACAGCGCACTGGCTATTCTGGAGGCGATTGATCCCTCCGACCTCAAAGTTGATTCCTTAAAGGCAAAATTCCATTACCTCAAGGCTTACGGCCACATGAGCGCCAACCGGTCCATGGTCGGGGACTCGTTGATTTCCTTCGCCCACAACTATTATCGAGGAAAGGATATTGTGAAGGACATACGGAGCGGCATGGCGTATGCGTGGTACAAGTTCTGGGTCAGCGACACCCGCGGCTCGATTGCAATGCTTGATTCTCTTACCGTGTTACCCGACGTGCCTGACTCACTGATGATAGGGATATTGAGAACCCGCGTCCTCCTCGGTGCGTCAGAATATCAGGGTCAGCAGATTATACAGTTGGCGGAGAAACTTTATAAACTGGAAGCGGATACACTGAAAAAGATAGAGGCAAAATACATGCTCTTAGGAGGCTATTTCTATGCAGGTAAGATAGATTCTGCTTTATATATTAATGACGAACTTATCGACTATGCCCGCAACCGTAAACAGGGAGACAAGCAGTTTGTATTTACTGCTGAACGTGCACAGCTTCTCACCGAAGCCGGACGCGAAGATGAAAGCGACAGACTTATCGGCGAGATATTCAGCAACGCCGGTTCCGATAACGGCGCGGCTGATTTGCTCTATTTCCAATACGCAATAAATGCTCTTAACAGAGGAGATATTGGCCCGGCGGCACAATATCTGGCAATAGCCGACAGCCTTGCCTTCAAAATGAGAGGCAATGACAACGCTTATTTCCGCAGCTACAGCAACATGCTCCATGCCATAATTGATTTCAAGCAGACCGGACGCATAAAGCTGATACAGATAGCCGGGCTCAACAACCGTATGAACGAGCGCATCAACCGCCTGAAGGCATCACAGTGGGAGTCGGAACGCGACGCGCTGCATCAGCGAAACCGCGCATTGGCTTTAAAAGCCGAAAGCCGGCAGAAGACCGTTATTATCCTTGTGTTATGCATCGCAGCCTTTCTGATACTCGGCGGCAGCGCATGGATAATCAGAACGCGCCGTCAGCGTGAACGCGACAAGGAGGAACGCATCGAGGCGCTGCAGAAAATGGTGGACGAATATAAGTCGGCTCCTGCGCAGGAAACGGAGAAAGCCGGTTCGTCTGCCTTACGCGGGATAATGCTCAAACAGCTCGGAATCATCAAGATGGTAGCCGAGACACCGACCGAGCAGAATCGTGAGATGTTGCGTAAAATTTCGTCAATCGACGGCGAGACCAACGGCGAGCTTGTGGACTGGGGAAAGGTATTCGAGTTAATTGACAATCTCTATTCCGGATTTTACAGCAGACTCCGCCGGCAATATGGCGATCTTCTCAGCCAAAAGGAGGAACAGATAATCGTGCTTATGGTGGCCGGATTTTCCACAAAAGAGATAAGCGTGATTACCGGACAGACTACGTCGACAATCTATGTCCGTAAATCATCGATAAGGAAGAAGCTCGGAGTGCCCGAGAAGGATGACATCGTGGCGTTCCTCCGACACCGAAGCATAGATTAAGAGATTGTTAAGACCCATTGAGGTGTCGTTAAGACTTTTAAGAGATGTAGCCGCTGATTTTCAGTAGGTTGCATTTCTTGCATTAAGACTTTTATATTTGGAGTTAAAATCCTTTTGGACATAATTTTGCATCAGTCAAACATAAAAACTGATGTGAAATGAAAACAAAGATCCTTACACTCCTAATGACATTTTTGGCTGTGGCTGCGGGCTATGGCCGCGAAATTTCGGGCAAAGTGGTCGGAGAGAACAACGCTCCGCTCGACTATGTCAACGTCGTGCTATACCGCGACTCGACCTATATCACCGGCACTGTAACTGACGAGGCCGGTAGGTTCTCCTTATCCGCTGACACTATCGGCAATCTCTCCGCCAAAGTTTCTTTTGTCGGTTATGAATCTTCCGAACTTCCTGTTCCCCCATCGGGCGAAATGGGAATAATCAACCTTAAGCCAGCTACTGTACAACTCGGCGAGGTGGAGGTCCGCGCCACACGTCCCTCTACGACCATGAAGGGCAATGCACTCGTCACCAATGTAGAGGGCAGTTCCCTCGCCATCGCCGGTACGGCCAACGACGTGCTGACACGCGTGCCGATGGTTGTATACAACGACGGCAAGCCGGAGGTATTCGGCAAAGGAGCGCCGGCAATCTACATCAACGGGCGAAAGGTCAATGACCTTCAGGAACTCTCCCAACTCAATTCCAATGACATAAAGAATGTCTCTGTCATTACCAATCCGGGAGCCGCCTATGCTGCCAACGTGAAATCCGTAATCATTATCCGCACGAAACCGCCGAAAGGTGACGGATTCAGCGGCACGTTCCGAACCGACAACGGCTTCAATTACTATTTCCGCACCGGAAACTCAATCGACCTGAAATATCGTACCGGAGGACTCGAAGTATACGCCAACTATGGCTGGTGGTACGGCAACAACCGCGACGACCGTTCTAACGATATGACCACTACCACTGCATCAGGAATATACAACCAATCAATCCGAACAATAGGCAAACAGTCATACAACGACATGACAGGCAAAGCCGGCTTCTCTTTCATGTTCAATGAAAAGCACAGCATCGGGGCTTATTATCAGAACAGCTGGAACCGACACCATGCCACCGGGACAATTCCAAGCGAAATATGGCAGAACGGTGCATTGCTTGACCGCTATAATTCCGATGTAAACAACAGATTCACGGCATTGCCGTGCCATAATGTAAATCTTTATTATAACGGTACAGTCGGGAAGTTAAACATTGACTTTAACGCGGACTATCTGTGGAATAAAAACCGTGAACTTTCATTGAGCGACGAAGGCAGCGAGAAGGGAGATGACCGCAATGTCAGCACTACCTCGGTCAACCGCAACCGAATGTTTGCCGAGAAACTGGTTGTCAGTCATCCTCTCTGGCTTGGCGAGATAAGTTTTGGAGAAGAATACACGAATACTCGCGCCACTAATCTCTTTACCGCAAACATACCCGAAGTTACGGATGCCGACAATCGTGTGGACGAAAGCAATATCGCAGCTTTTGTGGAGTTCGGGCGGCAGTTCGGTCGTTTCAACGTCGGCGTCGGACTCCGCTACGAGCATGTGAAGTTCGATTACTACGAGAAGGGAGAGCATCGCGACGGACAGAGCAAAACTTACAACAATCTGTTTCCTTCGCTCGACGTCGCCACGCAGATAGGAACGGTCCGCATGGTGCTGAGCTATTCCGGCAAGACCGTCCGTCCCGGCTACGAGCAGCTCGACGGTGCCGTCAGTTATATCAACCGACTTACCTACGAGACCGGAAATCCGTATCTGAAACCGACAAAAATGCAAACCGTGGAATATATGGCGCAATGGCGCCAGTTCTTCGCCCAGATGTCATATACATACTACAAAGATGGCGTGTACTTCATAACCGAGCCTTACGGTGAGGACGGAGAGGCAACCATTATCCGTACAGCCAACCTTGACCGGCGCCATTATTTTCAGGCTTTTGTTGGCGGCCAGTTCAAAGTCGGGATATGGTCGCCCCGTGTGAATGTAGGCATGATGAAGCAATGGCTCACCATCCCCATCGACGGCAAGCCGATGAAGATGAATACCCCGGGCTTTCTGTTCCAGTGGCAGAACGCTATCCACCTTCCTTCCGACATCTGGGTCAACGTCGACGCACAGCTGATGACACATATACGGGACAATAACCAGAAACTTGCCAACACCCCCTGGTATGTCAACGCCAAGATTTATAAAGGCTTCTTCGACAATGCTTTCAGCGTAACTCTCGAAGCAAAAGACCTGTTCAACACATCTCGGAATGAAGCAGTCCTCTATAACGATGCCGTACAGATTGCTCAGAAGAATTTCACGCCCGGCCGCTCGGTAATGCTCACCCTCCAGTATCGATTCAACACCACCCGCGACCGCTATCGCGGCACAGGCGCCGGCAACAGCGAGAAATCCCGCTTCTAAATCCCATGATATTAAGATGTTACAGAACCGCCAACAGTAGGGATGCACGGTCTGTGCAATGCGATTCAAATAAGGAATATAGTTCGCCAAAGGAGGGCTGAAAGCCCGTTGGTGTCACT
>CAJLWO010000052.1 GCA_905210435.1 uncultured Bacteroidales bacterium | reverse complement strand
CGCCTGAAAAATCCTTCCGTCATAATATCAAAATAATTTTGAACAGTTACTTATTGTGGAACGTTATTCTCTGTTAAAAACATGTAAAATACGCGGTATGCGTCATAAAGAATATTGGTGACAGGTAGAATTATGGCAGAGATTCCGAAAAAGAATGATTGTATGTAACAATTTTGTAATACGCACAACCCCTCTATTTTAATGGATATTGAGCCTCATTAAGAAATTTTTACATTAGGCTGCGATTAAAAATCATAGTATTTAGTAATTTTGCACTGCAAAAAGTAGGTCATTCACAACATAATGATTAACTTTGCAGCGCAAAATCAAGAAAGTAGAAACTATTAATAATTTTTTTAAAATTTACGACTATGTCAGAAATTGCATCTCGTGTTAAATCAATAATTGTAGACAAACTCGGTGTAGATGAAAATCAAGTAACAGAATCAGCAGCTTTCACTACTGACCTCGGCGCTGACAGCCTCGACACTGTAGAACTCATCATGGAGTTCGAGAAGGAATTCGGCGTGACAATTCCCGATGACGAGGCAGAGAAAATCGCTACTGTAGGCGACGCTATCAGCTACATCGAAAAAGCACAGTAATCAGCCGCCGGCCGTTTATTGTAAAATAATTACTGATAACACAAACATATAGAATAATGGAGTTAAAAAGAGTTGTAGTGACAGGTATGGGTGCCATCACTCCTATCGGCAATGACGTCGAAACGGCGTGGGAAAATGCCAAGAAAGGAGTGTCGGGGGCCGGTCCTATCACGCATTTCGATGCTTCAAAGTTCAAAACCCAGTTTGCCTGCGAAGTCAAAGACTTTGACGGCAACGCACTCTTCGACCGCAAAAAGGTGCGCCAGCTCGACCTTTACGCCCAGTATGCCCTCGCAGCTGCGCGTCAGGCAGTCGAAGATTCAAAAATCGAGGAGGATCCCAACGTCAACCGTGACCGTATCGGTGTGATTGTTGCAGCAGGTATCGGCGGTCTCCATACCTTTGAGGAGGAAGCCGGCTACTATGCTCTCAACGAAGAGAAGGGACCCAAATACAATCCGTTCTTCATACCCAAGATGATTGCCGACATCGCATCGGGACATATCTCGATGGAGTACGGCTACCACGGCCCCAACTTCGGTACCGTGTCGGCCTGCGCATCATCCAACAACGCTATAATCGACGCATTCAACCTCATCCGTCTGGGCAAAGCCGACGCTATCGTTACCGGTGGCGCCGAAGCAGCCATATTCCCTGCAGGTGTGGGCGGTTTCAACTCGATGCACGCGCTGTCGACCCGCAACGACTCTCCCACGACGGCTTCACGTCCGTTCAGCAAGAGCCGCGACGGTTTCGTGATGGGTGAAGGTTCGGTTGTACTCGTGCTTGAAGAACTTGAACATGCACTCGCACGCGGTGCCAAGATATATGCCGAGGTAGCCGGCGGCGGCCTTTCAGCCGATGCCTACCACCTCACGGCAACCCATCCCGAAGGACTGGGCGCTATCCTGGCAATGCGCAACGCTCTCGAAGACGCCAACATGAAGCCCGAAGATATTGACTATATCAATGTTCACGGTACTTCTACCACTGTGGGCGACGTTTCCGAGATTAAAGCAATCGTGGAAGTATTCGGCGAACACGCCTACGACCTCAACATTTCGTCTACCAAGTCGATGACGGGCCACCTTCTCGGTGCCACCGGCGCGCTTGAGGCGATGTTCTCGGTCAAGGCAGTTCAGGACAACATTATCCCGCCGACCATCAACCACGAAGAGGGTGATGATGACGAAAACATCGACTATCGCCTGAACTTCACTTTCAACCGCGCTCAGGAACGCCCCGTTCGTGCCGCCCTCTCCAACTCGTTTGGTTTCGGAGGCCACAACGCAACGGTGATCGTGAAGAAATTCGAGAAATAATAAGCCGGACGCGGCTACAATGCCGCAGCCGGGTATCTACCGATAAAAGAGCGGGCCGCAATTTTGATTGCGGCCCGCTCTTTTATCGATGGAGGTAGCTATTATAGCTAAGTAGCTATTTTAGCTATTGTAGCCGGGTAGCTATATTAGCTATGATAGCTATCATAGCTAATATAGCGCGGAAAATTTTTAGTCGATGTTGGGGTTGAGTTTGTGCCATTCGGAGATGGGAGGAAGCACGCCCATTGCTATCACTTCGTCGCGGAGTTTGCATAGGTGGTGGTAGCTCTTTTCAAGGTCGGCTTTCTCTTTGGGTGTGCCTTCCACTTCCTTGAAGTGTACGCCGTTGCGGTCGAGGGTTGTCTCCATAGCCATCATGATGTGGTTGAAACGTCCGTCGTTGACGTAGGTTCCTACCGGCCAGCGGAACGGCCGGCCGCCCATGGCTGCCGCTATCATTTCGATTGACAGGTATGCCGGGCTCTGGAATGACGAACGGCCACGCAGGTCGATGATATGTTTGCCGCCTTGTATGACGCGCTGCTGCATCTCCTCCCATTCCTTTTCGGGAAGGGATTCGGTGCCGATGATTTCGGTGAGCGGTTTGCCATTGACTGTGGTGGTCGAGGCGTATACCGCCATCTGCTCGCCGTGGCCGCCGTAGGTGCGGGAGTTGACCACGTCGTCGGCCGGGATGTTGAAGTAGCGGGCGAGTTCGTGCTGCAGACGTGTGCTGTCGAGTGCGGCAAGCGTGGATACCTGGTTAGGCTTCAGACCTGAGTAAATCAGGGTGATAAGGCCCGTGATGTCGGCGGGGTTGAATACCACGACCACATGTTTTACGCCGGGGCAATATTTGCGCACATCCTTGCCGAACTGTTCGGCGATTTCGGCATTGCCTTTGAGGAGGTCCTCGCGGGTCATGCCTGCCTTACGTGCCGCGCCGCCGCTGCTCACGATATAGTCGGCACCGGCAAACGCTTCGGCCACGTCGTTGGTGAACGTCAGGTTTAAGCCTTCGAAACCGCAGTGGTACAGTTCCTCGGCCACTCCTTCAAGTGCGGGAAGATAGGGGTCGTAGAGACAGATGTTGGGGGTAAGTCTCATCATGATGGCAGTCTGGGCCATGTTGGATCCAATCATGCCGGCTGCGCCTGAAATCACCAGTTTGTCTTTGGTTAGAAATTCCATAATATTAAAGTTTATTTAATCGGTTAGTAGTATTTGAGGGGACGCGGTGCATGGCGTCCGCATGTATTTATGTAAAGATATAACTTTTTTATGTAAATATATAACATTGGCAAACCACTCTTGTTCAATGGCCGGCCGGGTCTATGTGGTGGCATGTGGTGGCAAAATGTCACTTGAATGGTAAATTTTTCAGAAAAATGCTTTGGGTTTCTAAAAATATGCCTAACTTTGCACTGAAATAACAACAAACAAGCTGAAATATTACGTCCTTAAACCTAAATAAAAATGGAAAAAATCGACAATCTCGACCGAAAAATTCTTAAAATCGTAATGCAGAACGCGCGCATACCGTCAAAGGATGTCGCAGTGGAGTGCGGCGTTTCGCGTGCCGCCATACATCAGCGCATACAGCGCATGATTGACCTTAAGGTTATCACCGGGTCGGGATATTATGTCAACCCAAAGGATCTGGGTTTCTATACGTGTACTTTTATCGGTGTCAATCTCGAGCGCGGCGCATTGTACCGCGAGGTAGTTCCGGAGCTGCGCCGCATCCCCGAAATCACCGAATGCCATTTCACCACCGGTCCGTACACCATGCTTATCAAGCTCTTTGCCCGTGACAACGAGCACCTTATGGACCTTCTCAACAACAAGATACAGAACATACCGGGCGTCACCGGTACCGAGACCCTGATCTCGCTCGACCACTCTATCCATCGCCATCTGCCCATCTACGCCGAGGATTAGAGTGGCCCCCCCGGTGGCGCGGCATTGTGCCGCAGCCTGAATTAATATTGAACTTCTTATATAATCATGGCCAACTACGATATAAAAGCACTTCATCAGAAGATACTCACTATATTGCTCGCATTCGACAAAGTGTGCAGTGAGCACGGTTTGCGCTACACTATCTGCGGAGGCACTATGATAGGGGCTGTGCGGCACAAAGGATTCATACCATGGGATGATGACCTCGACGTGTCGATGCCACGCCCCGATTATGACCGTTTTATTGCCCATTGCAAGGAGTGGCTTCCCGAGCCGTACGAGTTTGTCTGTGCCGAAAATGACCCACTCTATCCTCTGCCATTCGGTAAGATACAAGATGCCTCGACAACACTGATAGAGCGTGAGCACCTTTATTATCTCGGAGGCTGCTACATAGATGTGTTTCCTTTCGACGGTTACCCTGACAATATTTTTATGCGCAATGTGCAGCGCATCCGCTATAATTATCTCAAGAAGGTGCTCTATTTCCTTCACCGTGACCCTTATCGTCACGGCCATGGCATCTCAAGCTGGATACCGAGGCTTGCGCGTAAATTCTACACATTGGAATCGGCTCAGCGGAAAATACGCCGTGTCATGACAAAGTATGATTATGACAAGAGCAAATGGGCGGCGAGCTATACCGACGGCCTCGAACGCCTCTGCCCTAAAATTGTCATCGACACATACCGCCCGTTTGAATTTGAGGGGCACAAGGTGCAGGGCATCGCCGACTATGATTATTATCTGCACCGCATGTACAAGGGGGACTATATGCAATTGCCGGCTGAAGAGGATCGCTGGCAGCATAATTTCCACTACCTTGACCTTACGTCTCCATATAGGGAGTTCAGAGGGAAAAAGTAGTAGTCGGCCCGTGCTGCCTATGTTGGCTTGTCATTTAAGACGTTTAAAAAACACCCTTCACATAATTGCGAATGGAAACACCCTTATTCTCAATTTTCATCCCCAGCTGGAACAATCTGCCGTTCCTCAAGATATGTGTGGACAGTATCCGCAAAAATTCGGCATATCCGCATCAGATAATAGTGCATGTCAACGATGGAAGCGACGGAACTCTCGACTGGGTGCGCCGACAGGGATTGGACTACACTCACTCTGAAGAAAATGTGGGCGTGTGTCTGGCTATGAACATGATGCGCACAAAGGTGAAAACCGACTACATCTGTTTCATAAATGATGATATGTATGTGCTCCCCGGCTGGGATAAAACTCTTTATGACGAGATTTGCCGTTTGCCCGACAACCGATTTTTCCTTTCCGGAACGACCATACAGCCACGCACACCCGGCAATTCAAAAATCGTTGCAGACTACGGTGACTCTCCTGAGACATTTCGTGAGGACGATCTGTTGCGCGGATATATGGATGTGAAGATGTCAGACTGGATGGGCGCTACGATGCCACCCAACATAGTGCATCGCGACATCTGGGATCTTGTCGGTGGGTATAGTGTGGAATATTCGCCCGGAATGTACAGTGACCCTGACTTTACGGCAAAACTGTGGCTCTGCGGCATACGCTACATGCGGGGGCTTTCGGCATCGCGCGTGTATCATTTCGAGACTAAATCGACCGGTAGGATACGCAAGAACGACGGCCGAATGCAATTCTTGCTTAAATGGGGGATGACCAACTCGTCTTTCCGTCGTGCATACACATGGCGCGGGCATGACTTTGACCTTGCGCTTGCAGGTAAGGTTAATCCTGCCGTCAGCCTGCGAAAAGCCCGTTTTGTGAGCCGGCTTAAAGCCGTATGGTGGGCAATGACAAAAGCAATCGGTCCGCTGTGGAAATTTTCCGACCGTGCTCCGCAGTAATGGCAGTTGTCATCTAACGGTCGAAAATGACCGTTTTTTATAGATATCGGGCCAACTATAATGTAATTTTGTGGTGAAAGTATTATATTGTGCAAATTTAAAGTCTGACTTTAAATTTGCACGACAATCGGCGTGTATTTGGTAATCAGGCGTTGATGTGATTCCGTTTGAGACATTACTTGAATGCATTACTCGGTTAGGGTGAAGTAAATTTACGGGAAAAAGAGTGGATATTCGGGTGAAAATTGGTATCTTTGCACTTTAAAAATATAAACACATTTCAAAAGCACAGCCAAAGTGGAAACGAAGTATATTTTTGTGACAGGCGGTGTAGTGTCGTCGCTGGGTAAAGGTATTATCTCGTCGTCGCTCGCCAACCTGCTTATCGCGCGCGGTTATCGTGTTACTATCCAGAAGTTTGACCCGTATATAAACATCGACCCGGGTACACTCAATCCCTACGAGCACGGAGAATGCTACGTCACTGTCGACGGCCATGAAGCCGACCTTGACCTGGGGCATTACGAACGTTTTACCAACATACGCACCACGCGTGCCAACAACGTCACTACCGGACGCATCTACCAGAGCGTCATCGACAAGGAGCGCCGCGGCGACTACCTCGGCAAGACGGTGCAGATCGTACCTCACATCACCGATGAAATCAAGCGCAACGTCAAGGCGCTCGGCAACACCGGCAACTTTGATTTCGTGATTACGGAAATCGGCGGCACCGTGGGCGACATCGAGTCGCTGCCGTTCATAGAGAGCGTGCGCCAGCTGCGCTGGGAGCTTGGCTCCAACTGCGTGTGCGTGCATCTGACCTATGTGCCTTATATCGCGGCCGCCAAAGAGCTTAAGACCAAACCGACCCAGCACTCCGTAAAGCAGCTGCAGGAGGTCGGTATTCAGCCCGATATCCTTGTGCTGCGTACCGAGCATCACATATCTACCGAGATGCGGCGCAAAATCGCACTTTTCTGTAATGTGGCTCCCGATGCGGTAATACAGTCGATGGACGTGCCCACCATATATCAGGTGCCTATCATGATGCATGAACAGCATCTCGACGAACTGGTGCTCAAACGTGTGGGCCTCCCTATCGACGGAGAGCCCGACATGAAGCCGTGGCTGCATTTCCTTGACAAACTCGCTTACGCCGAGAAGACAGTACGCATCGGCCTGGTAGGCAAGTATGTCGAGCTTCAGGACGCTTACAAGTCAATCAACGAATCGCTTTTCCAGGCAGCCACCTACAACGACCGCAAACTCAAACTCGAATACATCCACTCGGAGAAACTCAATGAAAGCAATGTCGACGAGCGTCTTAAGGACCTCGACGGCGTTATCATCGCTCCGGGATTCGGCCAGCGCGGCATCGAGGGTAAGTTTGTGGCGCTGAAATGGTGCCGCGAGCACGATGTGCCCACATTCGGCATCTGCCTCGGCATGCAGTGCATGGTGATAGAGTTTGCCCGCGACGTGCTTGGTCTGGACGACGCCAATTCCACCGAGATGGACCATGCCACACGCTATAATGTCATCGACCTGATGGAGGAGCAGAAGAGCATCTCCAACATGGGGGGAACGATGCGACTCGGAGCATACGACTGTGTGCTCAAGGACAATTCGCGTGCCGCACAGGCTTATGGCGCGACGAATGTGAGCGAACGCCACCGTCACCGCTTTGAGTTCAACAATGACTACCGGGAGATGTTTGAGCAGGCCGGCATGAAGTGTGTGGGTGAAAATCCCGCCACGCACCTTGTCGAAGTGGTCGAGATACCGGAGAAGCGCTGGTTTATCGGCACGCAGTACCATCCCGAGTATTCGTCGACGGTGCTGAATCCCAACCCGTTGTTCCTCAGTTTTATAAAGGCGGCTGTCGATTACAGCGAAGAGAAAAACAAGTAAAAACCAATAATACAACTTCCACGTGAACAGTTCATTTAAAATAGTCCTTGTGGTCACGGCAGTGTTTTTCGGAATGATGCTGCTGATGCCAAAGAAAGATGACAGCACCAAGAAAGTAGAACAGCAGACTGAAACTGTGCAGGACAACAGTCCGGTGACCATCTCCGACGCAGAGATGGCGCTTGTACCCTCGATAGTAAGGGAAATAGGTGTGCGCGATACCACCGGAGGCCGTGAGAGCTTCAGCTATGTTACCGACAACGTGGCTCTCCGTGTGGCCGACGGCCGGCTCAGCGGTACGGTAAGCGTAGATTCATTTACCGTGGACATTGACAGCGCGTTCATACGTCATTTCCCCGTAGAGATGAATCCAGACCAGCAAAGTTTCGCCTATAATACACTTGTCAAGGAGATGAAGGAGATAGGCGTCTACCGCAAGTTCGCGTCGCTGCGCAAAGCGACCTCCGCTGCCGACACTATAAGTATGCACAACGATGTGCTCGCCCTTGAGTTCGACCCCCGCGGCGGTATGATTTCCAGGGCCACGCTTCTTGATAAGAAATATCGCACGTTCTTCCCGTCGAAGGATGACAAGAACAAGATTGACTCCGCCCAGGTGCAGGTGTTCAGCCCCGCCGACAAGGCGTCATACTGGTTCAATATCTCATACAACAACAATGATATTTCCACCAGTCAGCTCTATTTCACCCCCAAGCAGGTGAATGACAGCGTGGTAGAGATGACGCTCGACCTTGGCGACGGCGCGCGCTGGGGCTACCGATACACTCTCCCGCAGGGCGACAGCTACGTGGTGAGAATGGATGTGATACAGCAGAATACGCAGAACGTGCTGCCGCAGAACGCTACCCAGATGACGCTGTGCTGGAAGATGAACATGCCCCGTCTGGAGCGCGGCCTTACATTCGAGGAACGCAACTCGGGCATATATTACCGCTACACCGGCGAGACTCCCGACAATATCAACGGCAACTCGTCGAAGGTGGAAAAACTGCAGCACACCGTGCAGTGGCTTGCGTTCAAGGACCAGTTCTTCTCGACAATCATGATACCCCGCAAGGGATTTATTTCGGGTACTGTCGAGCAGCAGGCATTCAAGGTGCAGCCCGACGCTACGCATATCAAGCTGCTTGCCGCCGATATGGAGGTGCCTTACAGCCCGTCGGAGGAAATCGGCGCATCAATCGACATATTCATCGGCCCGAACCTCTATCCGTTGCTCAAAGGCATCGATGACGAGCTGGCTTCGGACGACGGCCTGAGCCTCACCCGCGTGATACCTCTCGGCTGGTCGTGGCTGCGCTGGATCAACACGCTGATTGTCATTCCGGTGTTCACGTTCCTCAGCGGCTTCGTGTCGAACTACGGAATCATCATCCTGTTGCTGACCATATTCATCAAGCTGATAATCTTCCCCTTCACCTACAAGAGCTACCTGTCGCAGGCCAAGATGCGTCTGCTGGCTCCCGAAATCAAGGAAATCAACGACAAGTATCCCGGCAAGGAGAATGCCATGGTGCGCCAGCAGAAGACGATGGCACTTTATTCGCGGGCCGGAGCAAGCCCGTTCTCGGGCTGTCTGCCGCTGTTGCTGCAGATGCCTATCCTTATCGCGATGTTCTCGTTTTTCCCCTCGTGTATCGAGCTTCGCGGACAGAGCTTCCTCTGGGTGCAGGACCTTGCCGCTCCCGACGTCATCTTCACGCTGCCGTTCTCCATACCGTTCTACGGTAAGGAGGTGAGCCTCTTCTGTTTGCTCATGACAGTCACCAACATCATCTATACACGTATCAACATGAAGAATCAGCCGTCATCGTCGTCGATGCCCGGTATGAAGTGGATGATGTACCTGATGCCCGTGATGTTCCTCTTCTTCTTCAACAGTTATCCCGCGGCACTGAGCTACTATTACTTCCTGTCGCTGTTGATTACGATAATCCAGACATGGGTGTTCCGCCGTTGTGTCAACGAAGAGAAACTCCGCCGTAAGATGGCCGAGAACGCAGCCAAGCCGAAAAAGAAATCAGGCTTCATGGCACGTCTGGAGGAAGCGCAGCGCAAGCAGCAGGCCGCCCTGCGCGAGCAGCAGAAAGGACGCCGCAGATAAACCCTTCTGTTCAATTAGTAATTAGTAATGAGTAATTAGTAATTAGTGATTGGTGCCGGCATGGCCGGAGTCGCCGATTGTTAAAATTAGAATTTTAGACGCTGATAGTGGGAACAATTTCCACTGTCAGCGTTTTTTTTATTAAAAAACAGTAATTGTTTTCAAAAAATTCATATCTTTGAATTGATGCTTGCCGATGCAGGCTCATCCCTATATTCTTACCTTGATTTTTATTATAATTTATTCTTACCTTAAAAATAAAATTTAAAATTTTAAAAATATGAAAGCCATGATTAGTCCGTTAGCTCATGTCGATGCCTCGGCCAGGATAGGCGAGAACGTCACAATTCATCCGTTTGCCTATATAGATAAAGATGTAGTCATAGGTGACGGTTGCGAGATAATGCCGTATGCGAGCGTGATGAACGGTACGCGTATGGGCTGCCGAAACAAAGTGTATCAGGGAGCCGTGGTCGGTGCCGACCCTCAGGATTTCAGATGGAAAGGAGCTGAGGCTCATTGCCTCATCGGCGATGACAATGTGATTCGTGAGCATGTGATCATCAACCGCGGTTTTGAGTCGCCGGAGGGAACCGTCATAGGTGATTTCAATTTCATCATGGCAAACAGCCATGTAGGACATGATTGCAAACTTGACGGCAAAAGTGTGCTCGGCAACGGCGTCACCATGGCCGGCAACGTGCACGTGGGCGCCAATGTCATCCTGTCGTCAAATACGATATTCCACGAGGATTCGAGAGTGGGCGACTGGGTACTTGTCAAAGGCGGCTGCCGCATCTCGGGCAATGTACCTCCCTTTATCATCGTGGCACACAATCCGGTGGCTTATTTCGGAGTTAATGCATACGTGATGCGCAAACACGGTTATACCAACGACCAGATTGACGATATAGCGAAAGCCTACCGCCATGTCTATCAGTCGGGCACGTCGGTATTCAACGCGCTCAAACGTATAGAGGCTGATGTCGAGCCGTCGGCCGACCGCGACGCTATCACCGGTTTCCTGCGCCAGTCCAATCTTCAGATTGTGGCCGTGCCCGTGGAGCTGGAATAATGACAGTTTACTTAAGGCGTCAATATCGGCAGGTATCCGACAGGATACCGATTTAGCAGTAACCGGGTACACCGAAGCATAGCGAAGGTGTGCCCGGTAGGCCGATACACGGTGACGGCGTCCGGAGGACGCCGATTTACATCACATCCGTCTCGGTGGCAGACAAGGAGTTATAATTAAATCGGCGGCCTTCGGGCGCCTCCGGAGTCACTGCATCTTTTCCGGGCACATCTCCGCTATGCTCCGATGTACCCGGTTACTGCTAAATCGGCGACCTGACGGGCGCCTTTATCCTTAAGTAAACAGCATTGAATCGCGTTCCTACAAATTTCGTTTGTGCATTTTGGGTGCTGCAACCTTCCTCCCCGCGGCATTGCGGGGCATCTCCGATATTTATTTTAAAGAAAAAAATCCTTATTCATTTGCGGGGTAGATGAAAAAAAGTTAATTTTGTAACGCAAAATATCATGACTCTTCGCCGCGGTATGCGCGAACATCCCGGAGTGAAGTGACAACTGATTGCAAACCAAAACAATAGCTCTGCTTTTACAAGTAAATCAATCTATTAATAATCCAAAATCCTCTAAACTTCTATGTGGTTAACAAGCTCATCAATAGGACGGAAGTTTGTCATGGCTCTGACCGGCGCTTTCCTAATCCTGTTTGTTACATTTCACGTGTTGATGAATGGAGTGGCTTTGTTCTGGCCGACAGCCTACAACGCTGTATGTGAATTCCTCGGCGCCAACTGGTATGCCCTCGTCGGTACTGCCATCCTGGCCGGCGGTTTCATACTCCACATCCTCTACGCATTGTGGCTTACCTACGAGAACCGCCGTGCCCGCGGCAACGACCGCTATGCCGTGACCTCGCGTCCCAAGCAGGTGGAATGGTCGTCGAAGAACATGCTCGTTCTCGGTATCGTGGTAGTATGTTTCCTTATCGTGCACCTTATCCAGTTCTGGGCCAAGATGCAGCTCCCCGAAGTGCTCGGTCTTGAAGGTGAATATCCCGGAGCAGCCGGTACGCTCTTCATTCAGCAGGCATTCAGCTGTCCCGTCACCCTGATTGTTTACCTCATCGGTTTCGCAGCCCTGTGGTTCCACATGACCCACGGCTTCTGGTCGATGTGCCAGTCGTCGGGCCTCAACAACGGCATTTGGCTCAACCGTCTGAAAAACATCGGTTGCGTATGGGCTACCGTCGTAGTTCTCCTTTTTGCCGTTGAGGCGATAGTGTTCACCGTACAGGCCAAGAAGAACTATTACACGACCAACCCCGCTCTCATCGAGCAGTATTATGAGATGGCTCCCGCATGCAATTGCGAAGGCTGTGAAGGTTGCGAAAGCTGCGACGAGTGCGGTTGCGCTACAGGCGAATGCATCGAGTCATGCGCACGCTGCTCCACTATCGCCAAGATAGCTGCCGCCTGCAACTCCGAATGCGGCACTCCCTGCAACAAGGCTGCCGGCTGCACCAAAAACGGCGTCTGCCCCGAAGGCAATGGCTGTGACAAGGCCGCATGCGGCGAATGCACCGCTGACTGTCAGAAGGCCTGCTCCAACGGAGCTGAATGCGCCAATGCCGGACAGTGCAAAGGCGATTGTCCCCGCAACACTGCCTCTTCAGTGAGCGATAACTTTAACGAAGGAACATTTTAATTAATCAGTTATGGCAGATATTAAAAATCTCGAAGGGATGATTGACTCGACACCAATCATGAAAGATTTCGCCGACATCGAATCGGCTGCCCTCCCCGAATATCAGATTGACTCAAAGATACCCGAAGGTCCCGTAGCTGAGAAGTGGACCAACTATAAAGCACATCAGAAACTCGTCAACCCCGCCAACAAACGTAACCTCGACGTAATCGTGGTAGGTACGGGTCTTGCCGGCGCATCGGCCGCATCGACACTTGGCGAAATGGGTTTCAACGTGCTCAATTTCTGCATCCAGGATTCACCCCGTCGCGCGCACTCCATCGCAGCACAGGGCGGTATCAACGCAGCCAAGAACTATCAGAACGACGGTGACTCCGTTTACCGTCTTTTCTACGACACCGTAAAGGGCGGCGACTTCCGTTCACGCGAAGCCAACGTATACCGTCTTGCCGAGGTGTCAAACAATATCATCGACCAGTGCGTGCAGCAGGGTGTGCCTTTCGCACGTGAATACGGCGGCCTCCTGGCCAACCGTTCGTTCGGCGGCGCGCAGGTGTCACGTACATTCTATGCCAAAGGCCAGACAGGCCAGCAGCTCCTTCTCGGCGCATACGCTTCGCTCAACCGCCAGATTCAGAAAGGCACAGTGAAGTCGTACAACCGCCGCGAGATGCTCGACCTCGTCATCATCGACGGACGTGCACGCGGTATCATCGTGCGCAACCTCGTCACCGGCAAGCTCGAACGCTATGCCGCACACGCAGTGGTGCTCGCTACCGGAGGTTACGGCCGTACATTCTTCCTTTCGACCAACGCCATGGGCTGCAACGGCTCGGCCGCAATCCAGGCATTCAAGAAAGGCGCCTACCTCTCCAACCTCGCTTTCACTCAGATTCACCCCACATGTATCCCCGTGCACGGCGAAGACCAGTCGAAGCTGACACTTATGTCGGAGTCGCTCCGTAACGACGGCCGTATCTGGGTCCCCAAGAAGAAAGAGGATGCCGAGGCTATCCGTGCAGGCAAACTCAAACCCACCGACATCCCCGACGAGGACCGCGACTTCTACCTCGAACGCCGCTATCCCGCATTCGGTAACCTTTGCCCCCGTGACATCGCTTCGCGTGCGGCCAAGGAACGTTGCGATGCCGGCTACGGTGTAGGTACGGGCAATGCCGTATATCTCGACTTCAAATATGCCATCGAACGTCTGGGTGCCGATGTAGTGCGTGACCGCTACGGCAACCTCTTCGACATGTACCAGATGATTTCCGATGACAACCCCTACGAGACCCCGATGCAGATATTCCCCGCCAGCCACTATACAATGGGCGGTATCTGGGTTGACTACGAGCTGCAGACTTCAATCAAGGGTCTTTTCGCCATCGGCGAGTGCAACTTCTCTGACCACGGTGCCAACCGTCTGGGTGCTTCGGCGCTCATGCAGGGTCTTGCCGACGGTTACTTCGTGCTTCCCTACACGCTTCAGAATTATCTCAGCGACCAGATCAAGGTGCCCCACTTCAAGACCAACACTCCCGAGTTCGCGAAGGCCGAGGCTGATGTCAAGGCTCGTATCGAGAAGCTGATGAACATCAAGGGTACCAAGTCGCCCGACGAAATCCACAAGCGTCTCGGTCATGTGATGTGGAACCTCGTAGGCATGGGCCGTACGCTCCAGAGCCTCGTGAAAGCCACCAAGGAAATCGAAGAGGTGCGCAAGGAGTTCTACAGCGACCTGCGCATCGTAGGTTCGGCCGACGACCTCAATACCGAGCTTGAAAAGGCACTCCGTCTCGAAGACTTCCTCGTGATGGCCAAGATGATGGCTATCGACGCCCTCAACCGTAACGAATCATGCGGCGCACACTTCCGCGAGGAGTACCAGACTGCCGACGGTGAGGCTGCCCGTAACGATAAGGACTATATGTATGTGAGCTGCTGGAAATATACCGGCGACAACGAGAAGCCCGTACTTCTCAAAGAGCCCCTCAAATACGAGGCAATCCAGGTACAGACACGTAACTACAAATCGTAATCGTAAACGTCAAACTTATAAGATATTACAACAATGGAACATACAATTTCGGTAAACTTGAAGATTTGGCGTCAGCGCGGTCCCAAAGAAAAAGGCCGTTTCGTCAACTATCATGTCGATAATGTGTCTACAGGAAGTTCTTTCCTCGAAATGCTCGATATGCTCAACCAGCAGCTCGTAGAGAAGGGTGAGGAGCCTGTAGTATTTGATAATGACTGCCGCGAAGGTATCTGCGGTATGTGCTCGCTCTATATCAACGGTCATCCCCACGGACCCGTACAGGGCATCACGACCTGCCAGCTCCACATGCGTAAATTCAACGATGGCGACACCATCACCATCGAGCCGTGGCGCTCGGCTGCATTCCCCGTAATCCGCGACCTTACAGTAGACCGCAACGCTTTCGATAAGATCCAGCAGGCCGGCGGTTATGTATCGTTCAACTGCGGCGGTGCTCCCGATGCCAACGCCACTCCCATCTCGAAAGAGGTAGCCGACGTGGCTATGGACTCTGCGACCTGTATCGGTTGCGGTGCCTGTGTGGCAGCCTGCAAGAACGGTTCGGCAATGCTTTTCGTATCGGCCAAGGTGAGCCAGTTCGCACTCCTTCCCCAGGGTCAGGTGGAACGCGCACGTCGCGCCCGCGCCATGGTCAAGAAGATGGACGAGCTCGGTTTCGGTAACTGTACCAACACCGGTGCATGTGCGGCAGAATGCCCCAAGAGCATTCCGTTGAGCAACATCGCCCGCCTCAACCGCGAATTTATCAAAGCAAAGTTTAAAGACTAAGCCCAATAAAAAGAGAGGGGGCAGCCGGCGGCTGCCCCCTCTCTTTTTATTGGGCAATTCATAATTCACAATTCATAATTGGTCGTGCGGGAGGAGGAGTTCTCGGAGAACTCCGAGAACTCCGAGGGCTCAGGCTATGATTGCTCGGACGAGTCGGACAGGTCAGACCGGTCGGACAGGTCTGATGCAATTGTGCCCGATGCTTAGCAATTATGAATTATGAATTGTTATCGTGGGGATGAGGGAGGTGGTGCAGCCGAGTGACTCTTTGAATGAGCAGAGACCGTGGTTGGGGATGCCGTCGGTGGAGGAGGTGCCGATGTTTACGATGGTGAAGCCGAGGGCGTGGTAGTGGGTGAAGATGTGGTAGGGGAGGATGTTCATGGGGCGCAGTTGCTCGAAGCCCGGGATGTCGCCCCAGTAGACCACGTGGGCTATGCCGGGCGCTATGCGGTAGACGATTGCCGCGGCGACATCGGTGTCGCGGTGGCTGAGTATGAATGCGTCGATGTCGATTATTGATGATGTGGCCTCTAGGTCGGCAAGCGTCATGGCGAGGTAGTAGCCTTTGGCAGTGCGGTTGGCGGCTATGACGGCGTAGGCGCGGGCTATGTCGGCGGATTCGAATGTGAAATCAGATTTTTGTGCCTGATGGTATTTGTTGCGTGCCCCGGGTTTGAGATGTTTCTCGAACTCGGGGGTAAGCGAGAGGTCGTAGTGGTAGTTGTAGTCGAATATGACTGATGATGCCATGTTGGCTGCTGTGCCGGTTATGGCCGTGAGCATCTGCGGGGCGATGAATGCCGGAGGGAGGATGAGCCGCAGCGGATGCGGCGCGAGGTGCTTCCTGACGTGTGTGAAGAAACTTTCGATGGTGGCGAGGCTTAGGTCGCGATTCCATGAGAGGGCGGCCATTGGTGCCGAGAACGGGGAGCGCCAGATGCCGTCGCGCAGTCCGGCAATCATACCCATCAGGGGGCGGCTGTCGGAGTCAAGGCCGGCAAGAAATTCGATGCGGGAGACTTTGGCGCTGTTGAGCATATTGAATGCCGCTGAGCCGAATACTGTCGAGGGCGTCGGGAAAAGGCGTGCGTAGTCGTCGGGGGTGACAGATACCAAATTCTCAATCATGGATATATTGCGCGAAAAAATAGGAAATGGGATTGTTTTTTTGTTATATTAACGCGTCAAAGTTAATAAAAACCTTTAATAGATGAAAAAAAAGTGCTAACTTTGTACGAATTTTTGAAGTATAAGAAAATATAAGACCAATTTATGAACGTAATTAAGAAAACCATCGCACTGCCCGATGGCCGCGAGATTACCATCGAGACCGGCAAGCTGGCCAAACAGGCCGACGGCGCCGTTGAGCTTCGTCTCGGTGGCACGATGCTTCTCGCCACTGTTGTTACCGCCAAGGAGGCGGGCGAGGGAGTTGATTTCATGCCCCTCCAAGTAGAGTATAAAGAGAAATTCTCATCGGCAGGACGTTTTCCGGGCGGTTTCCTCAAACGTGAAGGCCGCGCTTCAGACTACGAGATTCTTACCTCGCGTCTGGTAGACCGTGTGCTCCGCCCCCTTTTCCCTGAAAATTACCATGCTGACACATTTGTAAACATCACCATGTATTCATCGGACGGCGTCGACATGCCCGACGCGCTTGCCGGACTGGCAGCGTCGGCCGCTCTCGCCGTTTCAGACATACCTTTCAACGGTCCTATCTCCGAAGTGCGCGTGGCCCGCGTAAACGGCGAATTTGTCATCGACCCCACTTTCGAGCAGCTTGAAAACGCTGACATGGAGCTGATGGTAGGCGCCACCTACGACAACATCATGATGGTCGAGGGTGAGATGAACGAAGTGTCGGAAGCCGACCTTCTCGCCGCTCTCAAGGCCGCTCACGATGCAATCAAGATACAGTGCAAGGCGCAGATGGAACTTGCCGAAGAGGTAGGTTCGACCGTAAAACGCGAATATTGCCACGAGACCAACGACGAGGAGCTCCGCAAGGACGTGCACGACAAGTGCTACGACAAGGCTTACGCCATCGCCAAGACCGGTTCGGCCGACAAGCACTGGCGCGCCGACTCGTTCGAGGCTATCTGCAACGAGTATATCGAATCGCTTCCCGAGGAGGAACGCGACGAGAAAGCTCCCCTTGTAAAACGTTACTACCACGACGTCGAGAAAGAGGCAATGCGCCGCTGCGTGCTCGACGAAGGCATCCGTCTCGACGGCCGCAAGACCACCGAGATACGTCCTATCTGGTGCGAGACCGACTATCTGCAGGCTCCCCACGGATCGGCAATCTTCACCCGCGGCGAGACCCAGGCTCTCGCTACCGTTACACTCGGAACGAAACTCGACGAGAAGATACTCGACGACGTGCTCTACACAGGCCGCGAGCGTTTCCTTCTCCACTATAACTTCCCCCCCTTCTCGACCGGCGAGGCACGCCCGACACGTGGCGTAGGACGCCGCGAGGTAGGACACGGCAATCTGGCACACCGCGCGCTCAAACGCATGTTCCCCGACGATTTCCCCTACGTATGCCGTATCGTGAGCGATATTCTCGAATCCAACGGTTCGTCATCTATGGCAACCGTATGCGCCGGCACGCTTTCGCTGCTCGATGCAGGCGTGAAGATGAAGCGCCCCGTAGCAGGTATCGCGATGGGTCTGATTTCCGACGGTGAGAAGTATGCCATCCTGAGCGATATTCTCGGCGATGAGGACCACCTCGGCGACATGGACTTCAAGGTGACCGGTACACGTGACGGTATCACTGCAACGCAGATGGATATCAAGTGCGACGGCCTCTCTTACGAGATACTCGAACGCGCGCTCAACCAGGCCCGCGACGGACGTCTCCACATCCTCGACATCATCGAGGCAACTATCCCCGAACCCCGTGCCGACTACAAGCCCAACGTGCCGCGTATCGTCACCATGACTATCCCCAAAGACCTTATCGGCGCTGTCATCGGCCCGGGCGGAAAAGTCATCCAGGGTATTCAGGAAGCATCGGGTGCTACGGTTTCTATTGACGAAATCGACGATGCAGGCTTCATAGAAGTGGCTGCCACCAACAAGGAGGCTATGGACAAGGCTATCAAGATGATTAACGAGATAGTAGAGCTTCCCGAGGAGGGCAAGGTATACACCGGTATCGTACGTTCTATCATGGACTTCGGCGCTTTCGTGCAGTTCATGCCCAACCGCGACGGTCTGCTCCACATCTCCGAAATTTCATGGGACCGTCTTGCCGATATGGAGGCATCGGGACTCAAGGAGGGGGACACCGTGCAGGTGAAGCTGATCGAAATCGACAAGAAGACCGGCAAATACCGTCTGTCGATGCGTGCGCTCCAGCCCAAGCCCGAAGGCTACGTAGAGCCTGAACGTGCTCCGCGTGGCGATCGTGGACCGCGTCGCGACCGTGGCGACAGAAACGACCGTGGCGGCGACCGCGGACCCCGCCGTGACCGTGGCGACCGTGGTCCCCGCAATGACCGCGGACCCCGCGAATAAGCAGATTAAGATTTTATGATAATCGGGGAGGAGGCGCTTGCGCTTTCTCCCCGATTTTTGTTAGTTTGCCCGACATGGGCATAATCTAACGGGTGGAAGTCCCGAGCGCGCCCCG
>CAJLWO010000051.1 GCA_905210435.1 uncultured Bacteroidales bacterium | reverse complement strand
CCACCCCGCCCTCCGCTACGCGTCGGACGGGGATAGTGACACCAACGGGCTTTCAACCCTCCGTCAGCTTTATATATATCCATCCGAAAAAGGCCGACTTTACCAAACGATTTTAACACAATACGATATAGCAGACGGTTATACCGCTATTTAAACCGCTTTTTCACTGTCAGTACGTATGATAATTATTACTATTTAATACCAAGATATCTTCTTCGGAGATATTTTACCCAGGCGGTTATACCGTCATTTTTGCTGTATTTATCGAGTAATGCAAAATATGTTTCATAGGTGATTGTCTTGAACGTCTCATTTCCTTGTTCGGTCAGCAATTTGCGGTAATCCGGCAAAGCATGACAATGAAAATGTTCATTTTTCTGCGGATAAAGGTGGACATGGTGCATAATCTCCACATCACCTTTATGCTTCATGGAGTAACCAAGGATATGATTGCGCCATATCTGCCGCAAGTGGTGGGCTGCCAGGAATATTCTAATATCAAGGTCGGGCATATAGTATCCGCTTTGCGATGTCATTAATCTATATCGCTCATTATCACCTGCTATGTCTTTACCTTCCTTGCAGCCAAGAGGATACTCATTTTCGGTATATTTCACTTCTATTCCAATACCACCAATTCTGCCGTCAAAAGTCTCATACCGCACAAATGTGTCAAACGATGTGCGGTCATTGAGGTAGAGTGATTTATCCCCATCGCCGGCATATTCAATTTTTATCTCGCGAATTTTCTTGATAGGCGTGCCTATCATTTCACCGAATATTTCGGTTGAAATCTCAGGCATCGTTTCAAGCGGTGTGAATAGATTATACGGAATATGTTCACTGCGAAGCATATTGGCTGTCAACTGAGTTGAAATGTTTCCGACCTTGCTTAATATCAAATCGCGGTAACCTTCATAAAATATCAGACCACGCTTCGCATTTTCTTCACTCAGTAGAACTTGAGGGGCACGATATTCGCTAAAGTCGTGCAACACATCTTCGCGATAGGCAAATTGTAATGCTCTTGCCCATCTCTTAAATTTATCATCTGCCTTATATTCCTTAATCATACTGTGTCATAATTAATGTACATGTCCGCGGTAAAAAACCGCGGCTACTATGCCGTACTATTTTCTTTTAAATCAGTACAATAGTAGCCGCGGAATGCTGTATATTATGACCGGTTATTCTGTGGTGGCCGTGTGGGGGAGGTTATTTTACTTCCCAGGTTTCGCCGGCGAGGATCATGGTGCGGAGGTTGTCGAAGCCTTTTTTGGCGCGGACTTCTTCTACCTGACGGGATACTTCCTCGTTGTAGACGGGGGAGTCGACGTCGCGGATTACGCCTATGGCGAGGGGGAGGTCATAGCCGTCCATCATGGCAAGCTGCTGGTGGAGGAAGTTGCTCTGGCAGTGCGCGTCGTGCACGAGGACATCGTCGATTGTGTAGCCGTCCTCACCTACTGTCACGGCTTTGAGAAGGAAGCCGTCGCGCACGAGACCCTTGTTTTTATCTTTGCCGAAAAGCATCTTTTCGCCGTGCACGAGGTGGATTGTGCGGTCGGCACGGAACTCTCGGTCGGTGATATAGTTGTGTATGCCGTTGTTGAAGATAACGCAGTTCTGGAGTATCTCACATACCGAAGTGCCGCGATGACGTGCTGCGGCTACAAGCACTTCCTGCGAAATCTGAAGCTCGACGTCGATTGAACGGGCGAAGAAGTTGCCGCGCGCGCCGAACACGAGTTCGGCAGGTACGAAGGGGTCCTCGGTTGTGCCGTAGGGGGATGATTTCGATACGAAACCGCGGTCGGAGGTAGGTGAATACTGACCCTTGGTCAGACCGTATATCTTGTTGTTGAACAGCAGGATATTGATGTCAATATTACGACGCACGGCGTGGATGAAGTGGTTACCACCGATGGCGAGGCCGTCGCCGTCGCCCGAAATCTGCCATACGGTCATCTCCGGATTTGCTACCTTGAAGCCGGTGGCGATAGCAGCCGCGCGGCCGTGGATGGTATGGAATCCGTAGGTGTTCATATAGTAAGGGAGGCGCGAGGAGCAGCCTATACCGGAAATCACGGCGGTCATCGAGGGGTCGACACCCACGGTCGCCATAGCCTTATGGAGCGAGTTGAGAATGGCGTGGTCGCCGCAACCGGGACACCAGCGTACGGGAGAAGCGTTTTTATAATCGGCGGCTGTATATGTTTTGTTTTCCATAATTGCTTATTTGTTGATTATGTTGTTGACACCTTGGATTATTTCGCTTACGAGGAACGGCTGACCCTGTATCTTGTTGATACGGTGTATCTCCACGTCGGGGAATCTGGCCTGGAGGAAGTCGGCGAACTGGCCGCAGTTGAGCTCGGCCACAATCACGCGGCGGTAACGGCGGAACACTTCGGCCGTATTGGCGGGAAGCGGGTTGATGTAACGGAAATGAGCGAAAGCCACGGGTGTGCCGGCTGCATTGAGGTCGGCGGTAGCGGTCATGAGGTGGCCGAATGTACCGCCCCACCCTACGAGCAGCGTGTCAGCGTCGGGATTGCCTGCTATCTCAAGAGCGGGAATATCGTTGGCAATACGGGCCACTTTCTCGCGGCGCAGAAGCACCATTTTCTCGTGGTTAACGGGGTCGGTGGAGATGGCACCCGTCTCGGCGTCTTTCTCGAGACCGCCGATGCGGTGTGCGAGGCCGGGGGTGCCTGGGATAGCCCAATAGCGAGCAAGTGTCTCCTCGTCACGCTTATAGGGTGACCACTGCTGACGCAGGTCCTCGGGCACGAAGCGCGGTTTGATTTCGGGATATTCGTCAGCTTCGGGCACACGCCATGCCGACGAACCGTTGCCTATGAAAGCATCGCTGAGGAGGATGACAGGTGTCATGTGCTCGATGGCTATGCGGGCAGCCTCGAATGCCATAGTGAAGCAGTCGGTGGGCGTAGAGGGAGCCACAACGCATACGGGAGACTCGCCGTTACGGCCATAGAGAGCCTGCATGAGGTCGGTCTGCTCGGTCTTGGTGGGGAGACCCGTAGAGGGGCCGCCGCGCTGCACGTCGATCACTACGAGCGGAAGCTCGGCGATGACGGCGAGACCTATACCCTCGCTCTTGAGCGCGAGACCGGGGCCGGAAGTAGATGTTACGGCAAGATTACCGGCAAAAGAGGCACCGATAGCCGAGCATACGCCGGCAATCTCATCCTCCATCTGGCAGGCTTTCACACCGAGATCCTTGCGTTTGGCAAGTTCGTGGAGAATATCGGTTGCGGGAGTGATGGGGTATGAACCGAGGAAAAGCGGACGACCGGCTTTTTCCGAAGCCATGATAAGACCCCATGCCGTAGCGGTGTTGCCGTTAAGGTCGGTGTATACGCCGGGACGCGCCTCGTCGCTCTCGATGCGGTAGGTCGACACCGATGCGTGGATATTGTGTCCGTAATCGTAACCTGCCTGAATAACTTTGGCATTGGCTTCGTAGATGGCAGGCTTTTTGGCGAACTTGTTCTTAAGCATGCGCAACGCAGCCTCGAGCGGACGGTCGAAAAGCCAGCATACGAGACCGAGAGCGAATATATTGCGGCACTTGAGGACAGACTTGTTGTCCATGCCCGAGTCGGCAAGAGCGGCCTTGGTCATTGTAGTGACGGGCACTTCGACCACCTGTGCCGAGATGTTGAGTTCCTTATAGGGGTCGTCGGTGGTGAAGAGAGCCTTGTCGAGCGCTTCTTTCTTGAAAGAATCGATATCAACAATGATGACGCCTCCGGGTTTCAGAAATTTCACATTCTGCTTGAGAGCCGCCGGATTCATGGCAATGAGTACGTCGCAGGCATCGCCCGGAGTATGTACACCGGAACCGACACTCACCTGAAAACCTGACACGCCGCTGAGCGAACCCTGCGGAGCCCTGATTTCGGCGGGATAGTCGGGGAAAGTCGAAACCGAGTTACCCAGTCCTGCCGATACATTGGTGAAGATATTGCCGGCAAGCTGCATGCCGTCGCCGGAGTCACCCGAGAAGCGGACCACCACTTTGTCGAGTGTTTTCACTTTTGGATTTTCCATTTGCAAGAGAATAACAATTTATATCTTTTCTACACGCAAAGGTAGTTATTTTAACAGTCAAATAAAAAATACGACATCAATATTTTAGTATAAAACACAAAATATGGCGGATTTAACACTCTGCCCAACGGTATATATGCATAAAAATATAGTCACCGACTCGATAATGGCCGGACAGCATGCCGAATTATATGTAATTAGGGAATAAAATAGCATGGTTAAATGCAAATTAACATTAGGATACGGTATAGGATGATATTTTTTACGTATCTTTGCGTTCTATAAACCAAGGCTTATCAAGGTGTACACCCGTCTCCGATTATATATAACTCTCATACTTACCTCGTTATGTTTCTCAGGCATTGCCGGGGGAATGAATGCTCCGCGCCCTCAGAAACCTGACGCGGAAAGTGCGTCGGCCGGTACCGAGCGCCCTGACAGCGTATTGGCTGTCAATGTGTTGAATGACAGCATACAGGATTCGGTCGCTGCTGTCGACAGTATCAGGGAGAAGAAACATATTGCCCCTACGCGGCCTGCCGGCACTACCCCGTCGCGCATACGCCGCGAGAAAGTCGACCTCGACAATCAGGTGGTGTTCTCATCGTCTGACTCAATGGTGCTTATCGGACGCTCCAACATGTACATGTACGGTAACGGACAGGTGGATTACGGCGACCTGAAGCTCGACGCCGCCCAGATAGAAATAGACCTTGACAAAAGCGAGGTCTATGCCGTGGGACAGACCGACTCGGTAGGCGAAGTCATAGGAAGCCCGGTTTTCGAGGAGGGAGGTTCGAGCTACGAGACAAAAACGATGCGCTACAACTTCAAGTCAAAGCGCGGTTTCATCACCGATGTCATCACCGAGCAGGGTGAAGGCTATCTCACAGGCGGAACGACCAAAAAGACTGAGGATGACTACTATTACCTGCAGAACGGGCGCTATACCACCTGCGACAACCATGAGCATCCGCACTTCTATTTCCAGCTGACACGCGCCAAGGTAAAGCCTAAAAGCAATATCGTGACCGGCCCGACCTACATGGTGCTTGCGGGGCTGCCGCTGCCGCTTGCAGTACCGTTCGGCTACTTCCCCTTCTCGAGCAAATATGCATCGGGAGTCATAGTGCCGACATTCGGCGACGACTACAACCGCGGTTTCTATCTGCGTGACGGAGGTTATTATTTCGCCATCAACAACAACATAGACTTAGCGCTTACCGGCGAGATATATACCCGCGGGTCGTGGGGACTCTCAGCACGGAGCACCTACGCCAAACGTTACAAATATTCGGGTAATTTCAGCATAAGCTACCTGAAATCGATATACGGCGACAAGGGTCAGCCCGACTACTCGAAGCAGACCAACTTCCAGATAGTATGGAGCCACTCGCAGGATGCCAAGGCCAATCCCAACATGAACCTGTCGGCCTCGGTCAATTTCACCACTTCAGGCTATACACGCAATGACCTCAACTCGTATTATTCGTCGGCATTCACGGAAAACACTAAGAGTTCGACGGTCAACATGACCTACCGCTTCCCGCAGTCGAAATGGTCGCTGTCGACCACGCTCAACGTGTCGCAGCGCACACAGGACTCGACGCTGTCGGTATCGTTCCCCAATGTGACACTGACGATGTCGCAGATATATCCCTTCAAACGCAAGCGCGCCGTGGGCGACGAACGCTGGTATGAAAAGATACGCATGTCGTACTCCGGCCAGCTCCAGAACTCGCTGACAGCCAAGCAGGATGTATTCTTCCAGAAGAGCCTTATCAAGGACTGGCGCAACGGTATGAAACACAGCATACCAATCTCGGCCACCTTCAACATATTCAAATACTTCAACCTGACACCGTCAATCAACCTGCGTGACCGTATGTACACCACAAAGGTACGCCGGCAGTGGGATCCGAACGCAGCTGTTGAAGTGTGCGACACGACGCATAGTTTCTACAACGTGTGGGACTTTGACGCGTCGCTGTCGCTCGATACGAAAATATACGGTTTCTATACGCCGCTGCCGTTCATGGGCGACAAAATCAAGATGATACGCCACGTGCTCACTCCTACCATATCACTGAGCGCATCGCCCGACTTCTCCTCCCCTTTCTTCGGCTATTACGATTCGTATGACTATGTCAACGCCCAGGGTGAGCAGGTGCAGCGCAAATACTCGATGTTCCCCAACTCGCTGTTCGGCGTACCCGGTCAGGGAAAATCGGGAACCGTATCGGTATCGCTGGCCAACAACCTGGAGATGAAGGTGAAGTCGGATAACGATTCCATCGGAGAGAAAAAAATATCACTCATTGAGAATTTCACCGTATCGCAAAGCTACAACTTCGCGGCCGACTCCCTCAACTGGAGCAATATCAACACGTCGATACTGCTCAGACTTGTCAAGAATTTCAATCTCAACCTGTCGGCCGTATGGGATGTATATACCTACCAGCTCAATTCGGCCGGCAATCCCGTCAGGGTCAACATACCTCGCTGGAAAGCAGGCAAAGGCATAGGACGCCTGTCAAGCACCGGAACATCATTCTCCTACACGTTCAACAACAACACCTTCAAGCGGAAGAAGGACAAAAAGGATACCAAAAACCGGGGGAACGACGATACGGACGACATGCAGAACACGCGTCCGTCGGCCCGACGCAACCAGGACGATGAAGATGATGACGGAGCAATGGCTCTCGGCGACGACGGCTATATGAAGTGGGAAGTGCCGTGGAGCCTGACCTTCAATTACTCGATAGGTTACGGCTATGGCTCCTTCAACAAGCAAAAGATGGAATATGACGGCAAGATAACGCAAAACCTGTCGTTCTCGGGCAACATACGCCCTACCGCCAACTGGAATTTCTCTTTATCGGCATCGTATAATTTCGATACCCACAAAATTGCATACATGAACTGCAACATATCGCGCGACCTGCACTGCTTCTCGATGAGCGCAAGTTTCATACCTGTGGGTCCGTACAAAAGTTTCAATTTCCATATTTCAGTCAAGTCGTCGATGCTCAGCGACTTGAAATATGACAAACGCTCTTCGCGCCAGAACGGCGTCACCTGGTATTAAGAGATTGTCTATACAATCTCTAAGAGCTTGTCTAAAATTCATATTACTTTGCTTTAGAGGGTCTTGTCAGTGTCTTTTTGCTCGCTCTTCAGTCACGTAGCTACGGCTACGCTCCCTCATCGCAAGCAAAAATCCATCTGACAATTCCTCTCAAAATCTGCATCATATAAATTTAGACAAGCTCTAATACATTTCAAAAACTTATTGTTTATTTAATTGTATTACTATTTGAGGGTGATGAAATATCATAAAAGTGATATTTTTTGTTAACTTTGCAAAATATGGAATTTATTTTTTAACTTAAATATCAAAAAGATGGGAAAATTCTTATCTGATTTCAAAGAGTTTGCCATGAAAGGCAATATCATCGACATGGCTGTCGGTGTAATCATCGGCGGTGCTTTCGGTAAGATTGTAACTTCGCTTGTCAATGACCTGATAATGCCTGTAATGTCACTTGTGACAGGAGGTGAGGGTTATAAAAATCTCAAGCATGTGATAACTGAAGCGTCGGCTGACGGCTCGGTACAGGAAGTAGCCATCAACTACGGTATCTTCATCCAGAACATCATCGACTTCATCATCATAGCCCTGAGCATATTCGTGGCACTTCGCGTGATAATGAAATTCAAGAAAAAAGAGGAGGCAGCTCCCGCCGCTCCCCCTGCCCCGTCGGCTGAAGAAACTCTGCTTACAGAAATCCGCGACCTTCTGAAGAAGGACGTTGACAGCAAAAAATAATGTCGCCGATATTTCTCATAGGATATATGGGCTCGGGTAAGACTACGCTTGGCCGCGGAGTCGAAGCCCGCGCCCATATCGCTTTTATAGACCTCGACCAATATATCGAAGAACGGTACGGCAAGTCGATAAAAGATATATTCAAAGAACGCGGCGAGGATGGCTTCAGACTCATCGAACGCGACTGCATCAGGGAACTTTCATTGAAAAAGGATATACTGGTAGCATGCGGCGGCGGTACGCCATGTTTCTTTGACAATATGGAGATAATGAACAGCCGCGGCACTACGGTATGGCTAGACGCATCTGTCGACATATTGCATGCACGGCTTAAGGAGGGAAGAAGCCAACGCCCCCTGATAGCTGATTTCGATGATGACGAGCTCCGCGAATTTATAGTCAAGTCGCTTGAAAAGAGGATTCCTTTCTACAGCCGGGCTACGCATCGTTTCGGTGCCGACAAGTTGGATACCGTCGACGATCTGGAGGCCTCGATTGACAGGTTTATAGCGACATTTCTGCTAACGTAGGGACGCACGGTCTGTGCGCCCTATAATACGCTGATAATCAATGCCCGCTTTCCGGACGCACAGATCGTGCGTCCCTACACTGTTGGAAGTTATCGATACCAAAGCGGGTTAGCGGCTGCTCCCCGGAGCAGCCCTACATCAGGCAACCGTCAATATCAGTCATGCAATAAACTCCGCTCTATTGTTGCTGGAGTATTGCAAATATAAACGAGTATATGCAAATATATGCGAGTTTTGTTGAATGGGTGTGTGTTTTTTTAATTGAACCATTATTATTTTTCAGTCATGGACAACAGTATTTCGTCAAATGCCACTCCACTGGAGCAACCTGAAGCTGTAGCCACGGCACGCAAACGTATCACCATAGGACTGCCTCACAATACCGATACATCGGAACGCCGGTTTCCACTGACTCCGGAAGGTGTGAACAGGCTTATTGAAAAGGGATATGCCGTAAGAATAGAGCACGGTGCGGCCAATTCAATACATTACAGCGACAATGCATACTCACGGCAGGGTGCAGAACTGACCGACCGACACGGCGCTCTGTCGTGCGACATAGTCATAAACATGTCGACACTTACTCCGGCCGATATAAAAAAGATGCGGCGCGGCGCGATGTTGCTTACGTTGCTCTGTCCCGACAAAATACATGCCGATTCAATCATAGAGATGCAGCGAATGGCAATTGTGGGTGTAGCGGTAAACAATATAGCCGATGAACGGGGCAACAGGCCTTTCGCCGACATACTTGCCGAGATTGACGGGCGCGCGGCAATAGCAACAGCCTCTTCCCTACTCGCCGACGCCAATGCCGGCAAAGGAATACTTCTTGGGGGTATTGCAGGACTGAATCCGTGCGAAGTGACAGTGATAGGTTCGGGCATCGCAGCGATAGCCGCATCGCGTTCGGCGCTGGGATTGGGTGCGATTGTGAGAATGTTTGACGATGATGTGTATTCGCTCCGTGCGGCGGTACGTGACCTCGGTCCGGGAGTGATAGCGTCATCGCTCCACGAAAGAGTGCTTACATCGGCGCTCCGTACGGCCGATGTGGTGATAGCGACACCTATGCAGTCAAAACTGAGCATAGGGACGGATACAGTCGAGATAATGAAAAAAGGTGTGGTGACCTTTGACCTTGACGCAAGCCACGGACGCATATTCCCGTCAATGCCGACAATAGACCTTGCCGTCGCAATAGACAGCAACCGTACGGCAAATGAAAAAAGAGTGTGCTACGTGAATGCCGGAAGTGCCGTTCCGCGTACGGCGGCAATGGCTCTGAGCAATACATTCATCACGATGCTTGACTCGATAATAACATGCGAGGGGCTTACGAATGCACTAAAACTTACTCCCGGACTGCGCCGTGGAGTATTCACTTTCTTGGGTAAAGTAACCGATCCGCAAGTGGCCAAAACAGCAGGCTGCCGCTTCACTGATATAAACATATTTCTACAATTGTCATGAACAGGAAATTTTATGTGGTGTGGAAGGGATTCAGTCCAGGTATTTATGATTCATGGGAAGAATGCAAGCTGCAAGTAACGGGATTTCCGGGCGCAGAATACAAATCGTTCGACTCCCAGGAGGCGGCTACAAAAGCGTATAGAGGCGACTATAAGGAACAGATACAATTGTTGCGCAGCATAGCCATGAACCGCAGGGAGACGGTGAACTATGAGGCCATACCGGATATTGTAAAAGACAGCATAGCGGTGGACGGGGCATGCTCTGGCAATCCCGGCCCTATGGAATACCGTGGTGTGGATGTGATGACGGGAGCCGAGATATTCCACGTAGGCCCGCTTGCCGACGGCACTAACAATGTGGCCGAATATCTCGCTCTTATACATGTGTTGGCTTTTCTTAAAAAGACAAACAATACGGAAACCGTGGTCTATTCCGACTCGCGCACTGCACTGTCATGGCTGCGCAACCGCGGCCATAAATCAAAACTCGCACATACAAAAAACAATGACAAGATATTCGATATGCTTGCGCGTGCCGACAAGTGGATACAGTCAAACGTATCGTACAACCGAGTGATAAAATGGGATACGGAGAAGTGGGGTGAGATACCCGCCGATTTCGACAGGAAGTAATTTACATATCGTATATTTATGTTGAAAAATAGCGGCTTGTTATTTGGCCGCTATTTTTTATATTTGCGTATCTTATTTCTGTCCGATTATCATTTCTTATTCCGCCTTTTATTTTTTTATTCCGCTTACGCGTCATCACCTGGCTATATTACCTATGGGGAGGGCTGTCATTTTATGATTGCAGTGGGGGTGAAGGAGGGATGTTGATGAGTTATTATCGGGTGTTGATAACAGTGTAGAAAGATGTAGATAATAATAAAAGAGATTTTGATAAATAAATTTGGATATTTGATATGAGGTAATTAATATACAGCTCTAACTTATAGTCCAAATTAGTTATCAAAAAGATATTACGGCATTTTTCAATGTTTATTTGTAACTTTTTGAACACTTTTTTCTCAAAAAGTTATTAACTTTGCAGTTTATAAACAGTATGTAAATAACGTATATAAGTGCTTTTATTTCATCACTTAAAGATGTAGATAACCTGGTGATAACGGCATCATCGGTATTAATAACTTAAAAAGCAAGATAAACGGATAAAAGTTATTACCGTTATCAACATCTGTTATTATTATTCTTAGGAAAAGAAAATTTTAAAATAAATTCAAAATATAAAAATAAAATGACTGTTGACAACAATGTTCCCATGAGCAAAACCGACCCCAATGTGGAGGATTTGAAAAAGGAAATAAAAAGACTCAAAGAAGAAAAGGGGGCGGTCATTCTCGCGCACTATTATCAGAAAGGCGAGATACAGGATGTGGCCGACTATATCGGCGACTCTCTTGCGCTGGCTCAGATAGCGGAGAAAATAGCCGAGCCGGTGATAGTGTTGTGCGGAGTCCATTTCATGGGGGAGACAGCCAAGATACTGTGCCCGGACAAGACGGTGCTTGTGCCTGACGAAAATGCGGGATGCTCGCTTGCCGACAGCTGCGACGCTGAAGAGTTCAGAAAATTTGTCGAGGCTCATCCTGACCATACGGTGATATCATACGTCAACACTTCGGCTGCCGTGAAGGCTCTGACAGATGTTGTGGTCACATCGTCAAACGCGCGTGACATTGTCGAGACTTTTGACAAGGACGCGAAGATAATATTCGGGCCGGACAGAAATCTCGGAGGATATATCAACAGTATCACCGGAAGAAACATGCTGCTGTGGGACGGCGCATGCCATGTGCACGAGCAGTTCTCTCTTGAAAAAATCGTGGAACTGAAAAAACAGTATCCGGAAGCGAAGCTGCTTGTACATCCCGAATGCAAGCGTGTGATTGTGATGCTTGCCGACAAGGTGGGTTCGACAGCAGCGTTGCTCAATTACGCCAAAAGCAGCGATGCGAAACAGTTTATTGTGGCTACGGAAAGCGGTATCCTGCACCAGATGTGCAAGGAGTGTCCCGATAAAGAGTTTATCGCCGCTCCTCCGGTGGATTCGACGTGCGGCTGCAACGACTGCAATTTCATGAAGCTTAATACGCTTGAAAAGCTGCGCAACTGTCTGCGTGACGGCAAGCCGGAGATACATGTAGACAGCAGGGTTGCGGAGCAGGCACGGAAGCCTATCGAGCGGATGCTTGAGCTGAGCAGGAAATAGGGGATAATGGGGAAGAGGGGATAGGCCCAATAAGCCCAATAGGCCTGATGGACTCTATATGAGATTTAAATGATATATAATAGATATAAATAAATAGTATATAATAATAACTGAGGAAATAAAATACGACGATATGCAATATAATCACAAAGAGATAGAGGCCAGATGGCAGCAATACTGGAAAGAGAATAATGTATATAAGTGCGAAATAAACAAAGAGAAGCCGAAATATTACGTGCTTGACATGTTTCCTTATCCTTCGGGTGCCGGACTTCATGTAGGGCATCCGCTGGGATATATCGCATCGGACATTTATTCACGCTACAAGCGTCTGAAAGGATTCAATGTGCTGCACCCGATGGGATATGACGCTTACGGACTTCCTGCGGAACAGTATGCGATACAGACCGGACAGCATCCGGAAATAACGACACGCCAGAATATCGACCGATATCGTTCGCAGCTCGACAAAATCGGATTCTCATACGACTGGAGCCGTCAGATCAAGACCTGCGACCCGGAATACTATAAATGGACCCAGTGGGCGTTCATAAAAATGTTCAATTCCTACTATGATACCGCAGCCGACAAGGCTATGCCGATAGCCGACCTTATAGCACATTTTGAAAAGGATGGCAGCAATGGTGTGAAGGCAGCCTGCGGCAAGGAACTCGACTTTACTGCCGGGGAATGGAAAAATATGGATGCGAAGCAGAAAAGCGATGTGCTGATGAATTATCGTCTGGCTTATCTTGGCAACACGATGGTGAACTGGTGTCCGAAATTAGGTACGGTGCTTGCCAATGACGAAGTGAGCGAAGGCGTTTCGCTGCGCGGCGGTTATCCGGTGGAGCAGAAACTGATGTATCAGTGGTGTCTGCGAGTATCGGCGTATGCACAGCGATTACTTGACGGGCTTGAGAGAATTGACTGGACCGATTCGCTCAAGGAGACGCAGCGCAACTGGATAGGCCGTTCGGAAGGAGCGGAGATGCATTTCAAGATTGACGGAACAGATGTAGACCTGGAGATATTCACGACACGTGCCGACACGGTGTTCGGCGTCACATTCATGGTGCTTGCCCCTGAAAGCAAGTATGTGGACATGATAACCACTCCCGAGCAACGTAAGGCTGTCGATGAATATCTTGATTCGATAAAGCACAAGACGGAGCGCGAGCGTATGATTGACAAGAAGGTGAGCGGTGTGTTCACCGGCGCATACGCCATCAATCCGTTGAGCAAAAAGAAAATTCCGGTATGGGTGAGCGATTATGTGCTTGCAGGATACGGTACGGGAGCCATCATGGCCGTGCCTGCGCATGACTCGCGCGACTATGCGTTCGCACGTCATTTCAATCTTCCCATAATACCTTTGATAGAGGGTGCGGATGTCAGCGAGGAGAGTTTCGATGCCAAAGAGGGTATAATCATTAACTCGGCAGGGGAGGAGCTCAATCTAAACGGCATGCAGGTGAAAGAGGCTATTGCCGCAACCAAGAAATTTATCGAAGAGAAGGGTATAGGCAAGGTAAAGGTGAATTACCGACTCCGCGACGCCATATTCTCCCGTCAGCGTTATTGGGGCGAACCGTTCCCTGTATACTATAAGGAGGGCATTCCTTATATGCTTGACGTGGAAAAACTCCCTCTTCTTCTTCCTGAGGTGGATAAATATCTGCCGACAGAGAGCGGCGAGCCTCCGTTGGGACGTGCCAAGAACTGGTGTACGCCCGAGGGATGGGAGTTTGAAAAGTGCACGATGCCGGGATTTGCAGGTTCATCGGCCTATTATCTGAGATATATGGACCCGCATAATGATAAAGCTCTCGTGAGCCGCGAGGCAAATGAATACTGGCGCGACGTCGACCTTTATATAGGAGGAACCGAACATGCTACGGGTCACCTTATATACAGCCGTTTCTGGAATAAATTCCTGTATGACCTGGGTGAGGTGTGCACCGACGAGCCGTTCCGCAAGCTTATCAACCAGGGTATGATACAGGGACGAAGCAATTTCGTGTACCGTATAAAAGACACCAATACTTTTGTGTCGGCAGGACTTAAAAACAATTATGACGTCACTCCGATACATGTGGATGTCAATATTGTGAGCAACGATGTGCTTGATACGGAGCGTTTCAAAGCATGGCGTCCGGAGTTCAACGATGCGGAATTTGTGCTTGAGGATGGAAAGTATGTGTGCGGATACGCTGTTGAAAAGATGTCGAAATCTATGTTCAATGTGGTGAATCCGGATGACATCGTGGAGACATACGGTGCGGATACGCTGAGACTCTATGAGATGTTCCTCGGCCCGATAGAGCAGAGCAAGCCGTGGGATACAAACGGTATCGACGGTGTAAGCCGCTTCATAAAGAAATTGTGGAATCTGTTCTATCGCGACGGCAAGTTTATTGTCACCGACAGCGAACCTTCGAAAGAGGCTCTCAAATCGATACATAAACTGATAAAGAAAGTCACTTACGATATAGAGAACTTCTCGTACAATACGTCGATAAGCGCGTTCATGATATGTGTGAACGAACTGACTGCGATGAAATGCACGTCGTGTGCGGTACTTGAAAACCTGGTCGTTCTGCTGGCTCCTTTCGCTCCGCATGTGACAGAGGAACTGTGGCATGCGATGGGCAATGAGTCGACTGTATGCGATGCCGTATGGCCTGAGTATAACGAAGAGTATATAAAGGAGGACAATGTGACTTATGCCGTGTCGTTCAACGGTAAAGCAAGATTCAATATGACCGTGGCTGCAGGGACGGATGCTAAAGAGGTGGAGAAGCAGGCTCTCGCTTCGGAAAACTCGGCGAAATGGCTTGAAGGGAAGAATGTGGTAAAAGTAATCGTAGTTCCCAACAAGATAGTCAATATAGTAATCAAATAAATTTAATCGGGAGGGGAGTGCCTTATCGGGCACTCCAGCCTGATTAAAGATTGCTAAGACTATCATTACGGTATATAATAAATTGATATATCTTACGTTATAGATACATGACAGAAAAACTGAAGAAGCTTGTATTCGTAACCAATAATCCTCATAAACTTGAGGAAATCAGGAATATTGCAGGCGATAAATTCCATATATGTTCGCTCAGGGATATAGACTGCAATGAGGAAATACCTGAAACGGCTGATACCATACGCGAAAACGCTCTCATGAAGGCACGATATGTGGCTGAAAAATATGGGGTAGACTGTTTTGCGGATGATACGGGTCTTGAGGTAAAAGCGTTGGGTGGCGCTCCGGGCGTACATACCGCGCGATATGCTTCGGCCGAAGGTCATGATACACTCGGCAATATGCAACTTCTTCTGCATAATCTTGAAAATGCCGATGACAGGTCGGCACGTTTCGTGACATGGATAGCTCTTATAGAAAACGGCAAAGCCGTGACATTTGAAGGAGTGTGCGACGGAATGATACTTGACCGGATGGAAGGGGAGGGCGGATTCGGTTATGATCCGGTGTTCAGGCCCGACGGATATGACAGGACTTTCGCACAGATGACAGCAGAAGAGAAAAATGCAGTGTCGCACCGTGGAAAGGCTACCAGAAAGCTGATAGACTACCTTAATGATAGATAATATTTATAATATACCAATCCGAAAAAAACAGATTACAATGATAAAAAAACTTTTTATACTATTAGCGGTATTATTACCTATGGGAGTTAAAGCCCAGCGATCAGTGGGTAGCTGGGAGGTATATTCCAATTATCTTGCACCGGAACAGATGCTTGAGACTCCCGACAAGGTGTTTTGCCTGTCGTCAGGGTCTTTGTTTTCTTTTGACAAAAATTCAGAAGAATTATATCAGTACGGTATACATAACGTGCTGAGCGAAGCTATCATAACCAAGATATTTTATAACGGAAAGGGCGACTATATTGTAGTTGTTTATAAATCCGGAAATATAGATGTTATAAAGAATGACGGAAAAGTAGTCAATCTCCCGGACATCAAGGACGCTGTATTGCAATCTGACCGAACAATCAATGATGTAAGTTTCGGTGACGGACGCATATATGTAGCCACTAATTTCGGTATCGTTGTCTATGACGACAAACGCTGGGAAGTGGTAGAGAGCGGTATGTATGACAAGCCTGTGAAATATGTGGCCGCCACTGATGAATATATAGGCGCATATTTTACCAATGAGAAAAAAATCGGTTTCATGCCGGCAGATAAAACTGTACGTTATTATGAGAATTTCATACTTAACGATTGCGCTGCATGTACGGGTTTGCGCGGTCTGAAAGGAAATTTGTTCTTAGGTTCGAATTCTTCGAGCGCATTCAGCCCAAAGAAAGTAGTATTCAATCCTGATGACAATACCGTAGCTTTCAACGATTGGGTTCCCGACGGAAATTATACCGGTCCGTATGAAAATAAAAACGGATATTATATTTATAATACAGTAGCTTCCGGCAATAATAAGGCTTGTATCAAGGAATTTGACGAAAATTATAATATTACGGAAACATCATTACCTTCTGATTTTTCAGGCAAGGTGATAACCATGTGGGATAATCCTAAAAAATTGTTTACGGCTGATAAAGACGGTATAAGCGAGTATTCGTTTGCTGAAGACGGTACATTAACCATGCTCCGTGACAGTTTCAAACCTGAGGCCATTACTTCAAAAGGGGTAGGATACCTGACAGCTACCTCTTCAGGCAAGATATATGCATCAGCCCGCGGATTTAATTTGTGTTTTGCAGGAAGTTGGCCACAAAATTATAACGTATCCTACATAAATTCAATAGAAAATAATCGAGTTAAGGATATAACTCCTACTGGACTTACTTTTTCAGGTCTGTATGAAGGTTCGGAAGGATATAAAGATGGTACTTTCAGACCGGTAAATACATATAATCTTGTAGAAGATCCGGATGATCCAGATACTTATTTTGTAAGCACATTAAGTGATGGAATTTTTAAAATTAAAAATGGAAAAGAATTAGCTTATTATAATCAAACTAATTCTACATTTAGTCCTATTGGACCATGGTTATTCACTCAGGCTATAGATATTGACGGAAAAGGAAATCTGTGGGGTGCAGGATATTTTAAACTGCACGTATTGCCTTCTGAAACACGTAAATCTAATGTTCCTGTGACTTCAAATGATTGGATTTCGGACTTTCCTACAGCTATCAAAGAATGGGATCCTGTTTTGCTTGCTTGCAAGAAAAGTAATATGGTAATGTATATTTTTCTTTATTCAAGTCAGTTGATATGTATTGATACAAATGGCACAGCATCACCTACTGATGATAAAAATTATACGTGGAAAATTTTTGTTGACCAAGATGGAAAGGAGTGGCCATTATCTCAGGTATATTGTATGGTAGAGGATAATAACGGTCAGGTGTGGGTAGGAACCGACCAAGGTGTGTTCATTATACCTAATCCGTCGAAGCTGACTGACCCGAACATGCGTATACAGCGTATCAAGGTGCCGCGTAACGACGGTACTAATTTTGCGGATTATCTTCTTGAAGGTGAGCCAATCTATTCTATTGCAGTTGATGGTATTAACAGAAAATGGATTGGTACTGCCAATTCGGGAGCATATCTTGTAAGCGAGAATGGAAGTCAGATAATAGAACACTTCACCCCTGAAAATTCGTATCTTCCTTTAAATTCCATATATGCGATAGCATGCGATAAATTTTCGAATGCCGTTTATTTCGGTACCGTCGCCGGTCTTGTAAAATATAATTCGGATGCATCGCCTGCTTCGGATGATTATAATGAGGTATATGCATATCCTAATCCTGTTAGACCTGAATATAACGGTTTTATCACTATTGCAGGTCTGATGGAAGATTCTTTGGTGAAAGTTACCGATGCCGCAGGCAATGTATTCTTCCAGGGAAAATCGCAGGGCGGTATGATTACATGGGATGGATGCGACGCATCGGGCAACCGTGTGAAGACAGGGGTATATTACGTGTTTGCATCGCAGAACGGAAATGGTCAGACTTCCGGTGCAGTCACTAAGATACTTGTTGTAAAATAAATTGGCATGGATTCAGCAGACAGTTTGAAATATAAAGATGATACCGACCGCAGTTACGGAGTGGCCGGAATGGCGTTGGCTGCGTTTATTCTGGATTATGAGAAATATATAACTTCCGTATCGGTGGAGCGCAGCGGTATTGACGCGGTGGAGTTTTCTCCTGATTTTTATATGACGGCATGCGAGAGTATATCTCCCAAGGCTTCGTGGGCCCATTGCATAGAGCAATATCAGATTATATCCTCTATGCTTATATCGAATGTCATGTGCCGTTCAATGGTCAGAAATCATGCGGAACTTGGAATTTCGTATCATGACGCCATGCTTGATGCGCTGTGTGATTACGCCAAGGAGTGCCAGCTTGAAGCTGATGAAGCTGAAGAATTGTTTGACAAACATTATCAGTATCTCTACCGCGCTTATCACAACAGCCGTCTGCACGTCGCTGCGCAGCGTCTTGTCGATGAATTGTCATCAAGACATACACTACTTCATTCGGACCTTTGCGACATCTTAGGCGGCTTCTAAACGCGTGATACGACGATGTTATGAATAGGACAACAAGAAAAGGCATATCTACGTTCCTTCTGTTTCTTTTGGCGGTATCGTTGTATGGCGGAATAATAGCTCTATTCAACGGCTGGCTCAGAAGTAAGGGTTGTTCTTCAAGATATACGACAGTTGTCCTTGTCGGTTGCACCGTATATGTATATTACAGATGCTGGCTGTGGCTTTGCCGCAGGCTTGACTCTTTGAAATAATAACATTATGACAATAAAAAAAGCAGCGGAATTTTCCGCTGCTTTTTTTATTAGTTTGCCCGACATGGGCATAATCTAACGGGTGGAAGTCCCGAGCGCGCCCCG
>CAJLWO010000050.1 GCA_905210435.1 uncultured Bacteroidales bacterium | reverse complement strand
TGGCACGTGAGCCGTTCTCGCCCATGTCCTTGAACATCGGAGAGAGGACATCCATATTGCCGGCACGTTTGAGGGTCGAAAGAAACTCGACCAGGGCGGCATTCATATCCGTTTTTACGAGGGCGGCGAACTTCTGCACGTCCATACCGGCGACACGGGCATACTTGGCCGGGTCCTGATAAATCCTCACAATAACCTGCGAAAGAGCCGTCGAAGATGCTTCGAGCTTTTGGTTGTTGGAATCGAGGACGGCGGCGAAGCCCATAATCTGCTGCACGGTCATACCGGCTTGCGCTCCCACGCCACCCATTCGCGAGGCGAACTCGGCGATATAGGGAGCGGAGGCCGAACAGTTCTGCGACAACTCGTTTATCACGGAACCTACCGAAAGCAGGGCCTTCTCGGTGCCGAGGCGTTCCTCGTCGCCGAAGATGCCTGTCAGCTTGGATAGTGTCAGCGTGGCACCGCTTCCGAGGTCGTCGAGGGCTACATTGATTTTATCGGCGGCACGGACAAAACCGAGAACATCCTCCTGCGAGGATTTACCCAAACGACCTGCTTCCTGGGCGAGTTGGTTAAGTTCCTCACGGGAGGTGCGGGTGTCTATCTTCTTGAACTCCTCGTTGAGTGCGGCCACCTCGTCAGCGTCCATACCCGTAAACTTACGGACGTTAGCCATCTCCTGCTCCATTTCGGCGTAGGCGTTCACGGCTTTGCGCCCTGCCATTACCAGTCCGGTAATGGCGGCGCCTACGGCGAGTAGAGCCATCTGCCACTTGTTGATCCAGTTCATTACGCGGTCAGAAAGCGACTCCTGCTCACGCATGGAGTCATTGACCTTGTCAATCTCGGCTCTGACCGCCTTAATTTTCTCAATCTGTGCGTCCCATGCGGCGGTGCCTCTCTCGATGCCGTTCAGCTCGTTCTTCAACTGCTTCAACGCCTTGTTAAGCTCGCGCGGTGTCGCCTTGTCAAGTCGGCTTAAAATCCTCTCGGTGGAAGCGGAAGCACCGCGCAGTTGGTCCATAAGCCGATGCGTATTGTACAGCTCTCGCTGTAACTTCTTCATCGTGGCCTTGTCACCTGCTTTGGCTGCGGCTGCTATCTGCCTTTCCAGACGCTTCGCATCCTTTTCGAGAGAGGAAAGCATCTGCTGAGCTTGCTTGCCGTTGACGGAGAGAACGACATTGGCGGTGGATGTATAGTTTGCCATTGGATTATCTGAAATTTGTTGTTCTTACAGCAAATTTCAGCCGATTTTCAGACCCCTTAAAAGACACTTGGAGAGGTTTGTTGATATGGTCTTTTAAGCTGACAATTAGAAGCATAGCGACAGCGGAAAAATACACGTTAAACACTTTTTAACGCCGTTTCTTCGGGCAAATTTCAACTAATCCCTGAGTTGAAATTTACAAGTAGCGAAGAATGAGCGGTTTAGAGGGTGCAGGGAGAAAACTTCTCCCTGCTACCGTCTGTAAAGACCCCCCACCGCCCCAAGGAACAATTCCGCTCTGCCCCCCTTTCGCCCTGCCGCTATATGCAAAACGGGCGGTAAAATCGCTGCCGTAAAGGTCAAATTTCCGCAACGTGGAAATTGACCTTACGACAGCACTCCGCTCTCCCTCGATGAAGATACATTTATCGAAGCGAGGGGTCAGATGTGGCGATGTGCGGTGATGACGATGCGGCGCGTAACGGAGGAGAGTCAGCCAAAGGAACAGAGGGAACTCGGAGTGCCTACATAGGATTAGAGCAAACGGCAGGTGTCGCGTAGGCACGGAGCGACAGGCTTTCTGTTGAGGATGCTTGCACCGCAGACAGTAAGCCGGCCTGCCCTTGCCCTAAGCCGTAGGCAGACTCGGAGTGAGCGAAGTGGTTGGCCGACCGCCTGAGTGGAGTCAGTGCATCGGCGCACCGTGCATCGGGCCTGGGGCGGGCGTATAATCAATGTGCGGAGGGCGTGTGTCGGCTCTGCCGGAGCCGGAGCTGACGATGGGAAAAGGTGGAGAAGTCTGTGCCGGAACAAGGGAGCGACAAATCAGGAAGGGTGTCGTGTAGTGCAACGGAGCGACAGGGAGTTGGCGCAGATTTATCAAGCCATCTCCCGTCCCTTACTTGCCCCGTGCCGGAGGCTGTTCGGGCATGTACTTCGGAGCCTCACATCGTGGCGTAGGCGGAGAGTGGGCCGACGCGTCCTGCGCGTTCAATAAACAAGCGTCGCAGACGAATAATGAAAACTGCCGGCAACATACCAGCCCTCGGCGAAAGATGAAGGATGGCGACAGCCTGAACACCGTGCATCACAATCATCTCCCTTAAATCGGGCGGGTCTATAAAGTGATGCTAAAAACAAACGAGCCATCCTCTCGGACAACTCGCTTGCCAATTTATGAAGAAAGTTCTACTCTTGTAGTGCTGTATGAAATCAGCGTTTGCGATAGCAAACGAAGAATATAATCCCGGCGATGATAAGTGCGATTATGAGAACCGCTGTACCGTCAGGCGGATTATATAGGCGCGTTGTGGCGGTGTGTTCTGTCGAAGTCTCGGCGGCTGATTGATGATAGGCCACCGTATCAAGCCGATTGTAGGCTTCGACGCTGTCCCTATGTACACGCCGCTGATCTATGACGCGCCCACGAACAGCCTTGATGCGAATAATCTCCGTTTGAGAGCCGAGAGCCGAGGGTTGAGAGCCGAGAGTGTCATTGGCGAGATAAGGTCGTTCGATATTGATTTTCAGGGTATCGAAGCTAAAATCAATATTACGGATAGCCGAGTCAATCACCGCCATTGTGCGGTGATGTTCCGACCGAGCGACAGAATCGACTGCGAGAGTCTTGTCGCTGACTACCTGCTTTTGGCTCTTGCAGCTTGCAAGGAGCGATAAAGCAAGAATGAAGATTATCGACCGCATAACTCTGGCTCTTTCTGAACGTTGAACGAAGGACAGGCTTTTGCCGCGAACTCGTTGTGGCCGTGAACTGTGGCCCCGCCATAGCGGTGTCGCAGTTCGGCTACCAACTTGACGAGCGCCGCCTTTTGAGCGGCTGTCCGTGTATCTTTCGGGGTCTTGCCGTCAGCGGCACAGCCCCCGATGTAGCAAACGCCTATGGAGTTTGCGTTATGCCCCGTGCAGTGTGCGCCGACCCGGTTTTCAGGACGGCCACGATGAACGCTGCCGTCGAGGTAAATCACGTAGTGATAGCCGATGTCGCGCCAGCCGTTGCCTTTGACGTGCCAGTCGCGAATCTGTTGGACGGTGAAATTCCGGCCTTCGGGGGTTGCCGAACAATGGATGATGATTTCATTGATTTTTCTCATGGTCTTTGTATTTATAATGGTAGTCGATGCCGAATAACGCTCCCGCGAAAGTCAGAATCTCGCCGAAGGCGATAAGTACGGAATTATGAATTTCGCCCGGTGGCGGCATGATGAAGCCGGAAATCAAGAGGCCGCAGCCAATGACTATCAGCAGGATTGCTGAAATGAGTTGGATTGTCGGCTTATGTTTGTTGAGATTCATAATTTTGTGAGTTAAAGAGTTGTATATGTGGAGAAAAAGTATTACCTTTGTGTATTGATAAGTGAAACCAAGCTACCTGACCCGGACACCTCTGAACGAAAGTGAAGCCAAGCTAAGAAACGTGTATACCTCTGACAGATGCGAGATAGCATCCCCCGTATTCGGGCTATCTGTGTCGGTGTATATGTGATAGCATCCCCCGGAGGTTTTACCTGCGGGCTATCGGAATGAAGTTTATGAGATAGCATCCCCCTTTCGGCTCTGCCGTGAGGGCTATCTTTTTTTATGGGGTTTACTTTCCGAAATGCCATGACTTTTTCGAGGGGTTGTAAATGACCGAGAACTCGGCGAGCGAGCTTACGAGGTTTGCCGTGGTAATGAGCGAGCGTCCCGGCAGGATTTTTTTGGCAAAACCCAGGGCGAAGCGAAGCCTGACAAGGCGATGCTTCTGCGCGTTCTTAGGGTCGAGCAGACACACGACGGAACGACCCCAGCCGATGCACGGTGCGTTGTCCTTGTTTCGGTTGAATTGCTTGACGAGCGTTTCGGGGGCATCCGAGTAGGAATCACAGACCGTGCAAAGGTCGTAATGCGGTTTGGTGTTGAAAGTGAGGATATTGCCGGAGGCAATCTTCACCATATACACCGTGCCGAACAGATTCCATCCCTTGCGCTTGTCGCCGTATTTCTTGGGTGTAGCCCCGGCTTCGAGGGCGACTTTATCATCCCAAGGGTTGCGCTTGCGCGTAAGCCGGAAAAGATACGGCACATAGCCGTCTGTGATAAGCTGCTGCGCACCATATAGACGAAGTTTGCCGTTTTCGACCGATACCTGTATCTGGGCTGCGTTATACAGACCTTTCGAGCCGTCGGTCATGCCGAGTTTGGCTTGTATGGTGTCAAGGAGTTTCTGAATGTCAGCCACGGCGCGTCGGGTATTGTTGAGGTCAACTACCTGCTGCGCTTTCATCGCCCCGGCCCGCTCGGTGGTTGCCATATTTATAATTGTGGCGTTCTCGTTTGTCATTTGCTGACCTGTGAGCAGGTCGATGAACGTGTTCGAGAGCCTTACGAAGTTTCGGTCAGCCGAGCCTTGCTGCAATTTGCAGACGGCGGTATGATCGACTTTGGAGAGCGTGTTGTACCAAGTTCCGAGAATTTGTTGAGTCCCGGAAGTTCCGGCGGTAGCGAGCAGGTCTGCGATGCGTTGCAGGATATATCCGAGGGATTCCGGGGTTATGGAGTCCTTCGTCTGCAACTTGCGAAACTCGGTTATAATCTGAGTAAGCGATTTAGTATCAATAGCCATATCTTATGCGCCGGTGGCGCGGTTTATGGGTTATCGTTTATGGTTTATTGGCAAAGATACCCCTGAAATAATGCAAGTGAAAAGACACTCAGAGAGTGACGGAACGGCGCATAATGTCGGGATTGAGGGCGTTGGAGACTGCCCGACAAAATTCTTGTCCGAGGCTGTCGGCATAAAATTCCTGAATGTTCATCACCGAGGCGAAGTATTTGCGAGAGAACCAACGCTTGCGTTTGCGGCCATTGGCGCGGCCAATGTCACCGGGGTTGCCTCGCGGAGTATTGCGGCCGGTGCCGTAGTCGACGAACAAACCGTAGGTGTTGAAGGCTTGCGATAGCGTTATGTCAATGAACTTGCCGTCGGCTGTCATTGATATGCCGACCGTTGAGCGGTACAACGCTCCTGTGTCGACCGCTCCCAAAAGGGCGATTTGCTCGCGCCATATCTTTACCATTGTGGCATTGAAGGCGCGGACGTATTTACGCCGGGCTTCAAGCTGTTCATCCGTTCCACTCATCGGCATTATATCTTAAATCGGTGTAGACATCTACGGCGATTTGGAAATATGCACCGGCGGCGCCGTTGAAAAAGTATCGGTCAATCTCGTTGAACGAGATACGTGGGTCGAGGTAGATGCAGTTCTGCTCTAACCGAACCTTTTCAGGGAGAAGTTTCGACATAAACTGTCGGAACAGCTCGCGCATCGTTTCCATGCATTCGGCACGAGCCGCCATATCCTCGGCAGCGTGGCGCATGGCGAGGAAAACGGTTTTGACTCGGCGTGTGCGCGGTGTGTTGTTCAACTCCGTATAGCCGTCGGCTATATCGCTGACGCAGACGAAAGCGGTTTGAGTCTGCGCCTTGTTGACAGCTTCCTCGAAGCCGTCAAGACCGCTTACGCGACAAAAAACAAATTGCTCACTCTGAGCCAATTTGTTAGTAGCGGTAAGGTTTTCAAAGAAAGCCGCCGCATCCCAACGTCCATTCAGATTATTTTCCATTGGATTGCATTTTGGCGTTCAACTCCTTGTATTCGCGAGCCTGGGCGTTAAGCTCGGTGAGCGCACGGTGCGTATCGAGCGCGAGGACCTCGGCCTCTTTGGTGATGTCGCCCTTGGTGAGCGCACGGATTTGTGCGTTCATCGCGTCCTCAACCGATGCTGACGAGCCGAGCAGGTTGCCGTCTGAGGCACCTGCGATGGGTTGGAAGAAGTCGGAATATTTCTTCGACAGCGATTCTTTCAACGCGGCGAACCAGTAGAAAATGCTGATGCGCTCGTATGGCTTGAAGGCAATATCTTTGCCGTAAAGCGTAGCTCCGAGTTGGTCGAGGAGTTCATCATTCTGCGTCGAGAGATAACCTTGATAGAGGTTATCGCAGATGATGAACGTTTCAAACGGCACTTCGGAGAAGTCAGCCGGAAGCGCCGACTGACGGTTGATTTTGGAGATCCGGACAGGAACGGTCGGCAGTGAGCCGAGCCAGTCGAGATGTGGAAGCAGCTCGGCGAGGGTTAGCGGCGTAACCTCAAAAAGGATTTTGCTCTTTTTGAGAAGATATGTGCCCGATTCCTGACGGCCTATAACCTTAGTGCCGCTCCAACGGAGCAGGCATAAGGTCTTGATTTCATCGGTGGCATATTCTTTGGCGATAAGGTCGTAGACATATCGCAACTGTTTGTCGCCGAGTTCGTGCCAGCCCTGCGGCACGATGAAGTTAATGGAGATTGTCTGCATGAACGTAAATCGTTTGTGGTGTATCGTTTATCGATGCCACAAATGTACGGTAATGAGCTGACCGGGTAAAAGACAACGAAAGCCCCGGATTTCTCCGAGGCTTCCAGTTGGCGGAGGGTAGTTCGTTACTCCTGCTCGTGGATATTGATGCTGCTGATATATTCGTGGCAGTCGCCGAATTTTTCAATTACGAGCATCAGGGCGAATGAGCGGTTGAAGGTGAAGATGTTCGACCACAGGCAGGTGGAATCATCTGTGAAATGGATAAAAGCGAAGAACTTTCTTGCACCGTCGGGGCATTCGAGCGAGTAGTCGGTGATGTTGGCGAAGTCGCGCTCAACTGGTCGTTTGTCGGGAAGTATCATATCGAATTGATTTAGAGTTATGTGCCGAAGCACTTCAGATTTTACAGGCAAGTGAAAGAATGTGCATAGGAGGCTGAGAGAGTCAAGGGTGATTGCCGTTCTGCAAAGAAGCGAAGAACGGAGGAACGCGGAGCGCAAACCTGCCCTTGACCTGCCGACGCATATTCTAACTTCGCCTCGGAAAATCAGTGCCTCGTGCCATAACTCCAATTCGGTATGACCGACAAACTGCCCTTGCGACGCATCCACACCGACTGCCGAAATGCCTCGACACCGCTAAAAGAAATATCCCTTCGCTTTCTTCTCATTGCGGAACACCGGCGGTGCAAACAGCTTCGCGGTCTCGGACTGATGCCATTCAGGAAATTCGGCCTCATGCTGCCGGATATAATTCACAATATCCGCGAGCCTACGCGAGTTGAACGACCCTGAGCGCAGGTAGCCGACAATCTGCGCTTTTACCTGCCGGACAATCTCACTCCGCTTTGCCGTCAGATCTCCGCGCAGGTTTTCGGAGCGGAGCGCTGACATCAATTCAGGCGACAGCCATTCTTCCGAGAGGCTTGCTTCGAGGTCAATCAACTGTGGGCGCAACTCACAATACTTGTCCCATAGTCGTTCTGATTCCCCCGACTGTTGGGCTACAACATCAAGGGTCGGAAACAGCGTGGCGCCGAACAACCGCCCCTGCGGTGAGTCCGGCCAGCCCTCGACGGAGGGCAGATTGTGAAGAAGCTGCGCCAGTGCCTTGTCCCTCTCGGCGAGCAGACCGCCAACGAGCCGGTCGACGCGCATCTTCGATGCCGGAGAAAGGTTTTGAGTTCCGACAGTGGCGAAACCGTTGGGCGTAAGCACAAGGTCGAGCTGCGGCACGGCCAGCCGGTATGCCTCGACTGCGACGATGTGAGCGGCCTCGGACGCTATGGCGTCGAGCAGTTCTGCCGGGACGAAGTGGTGGCAGAACCATTGCTCGGCTCTTTCAAGATAGGGAGCGAGTTTGTCAAAGAGCGGAGTTTCCCCTTTGACCTCGCGCATAGAGTTCGGAATATACTTCCGCAACTCATCATTGCTTGTTATCAGTTTCATTGGGCTTGGAGTTTGGGAGTTTAACCTGCTTTGCGTCCTGATGTTCGTCTAAGGTGGTAAGTTGGATAAACGGCACGTCTACCGTCACGCCACGCCAATCGTTAAAGCGGATGATTATGCGGTGGACGGTAAAGAGCAGGTCGTGATACGGTTTCTGAAGGGCTTGGGCGATGGTGTAAAGCTCGCGCTTGTCGGAGCCGGAGTTGTTGCTTTGGGCTTTGCCGGGAACTGAGCCGACAAGGTTACTATGCACCCGCATAGTAAAGCATATCATATTGATAGCTTCCTGAATGTCGGTCTCCCAATCGCCGCCCTCCTTGCTGTCGTCAATCTTGTTGATGACAACATCGTGCTGTTCCTTGCCGTCGGGGGTAACATAGAAAGTCGAGAACCAGGCTTTGCCGCTGTTCTCCGCGCCGGTCAGGAAGTCGAGGATTGTCTGCTTCTCGCGGACAATACGCTCCTGTTGCTTTCGACGGTCGGTAATGCCCTCGGCACGAAAGATTGACTCCCAATATTTCGCCCCGACCTCGATGTGATACTTGATGGGTGCGGAGTTGCGCAGCTTCGCTTCTTTGGCAATGCCGATAAGCTGCTTGATGTTATACCACTTCCCCCGGAACAACGCGCCATAGTAAGGAATGGGATAATAGGTGCTATTGACAGTCGGGATGCGCGACACAATCGCGAATTTCCGGCACTTCGAGTTCTTCGTGGACGAAGCGCCCAAGGGCGATGATTTGGCGAGCTTGTCTTGCAGATCTCGCCACGGAGAAGCCGGGTCGAGCAGGTCGATTTCCTCGATGTCGCTGCGCGATGAGATAGCCTTTCGCCAGTTGGCGTAAAGGATTTTGGAAATACGACCGTGCTTGTCAGCCGGTGTGAAGCGACAATAACAGGCTTCCTTTCTCAACAGGCGCACAATCTTTGTGCCGTCCTCGTTGAGAATAAGCACTGACACGGCGAAGCCGAAGTGCTTAAAGTCCTGACTAACTCCGAGAAAGTATGAGGCGAGGTCGTTGTCGAGAGTGAAGTCCTCGACTTCGCGCTTGACCGCTGCGGAAGCGATGCAGGTATCGTATCGCAGACCGGCACCATAACAGACCTCGGCGTTGAAACACTGGCAGGTGGCGAGTGTTTCGTCTTTCTCAATGAGATTGAGGATGTCGAACGGCATCTGATTGTCGCCTCCCCACGGTATATAGCTCAGACTATCATCAATGATAGTCGGCACAATATCCACGTCCTCCTTGAACACGGATGCGGAGTTGACGGTGAACGCTGCACGGGCTTCATAGCCCGGAACCGATTCAACGGAGTTGAAATTGAGATTTTCGATATTCATAGCGAAAAGGATTGAGCATTAGAGAAATACTTCCAAGTCGTTGACACGGAAAATGCAGCAGTCGCGGACACGGCGACATTCGCCCGAAGCCAATATCTTGATATTGCGCCAGCCGCCGTAAAAATTGTAGCGGAGCGATATGCAATTTTGGAGGTGGAGAATGGAACCGTCCGACTTCCATACATGGAGGTCGACAGGGTCGCCGCTGTTGAGCATCGTGCGAGCGGTGCTTATGTGGATTGCTTTTGACATTGCAAGGTACGAGGAACGAGGTTAGCTGAATACGAGATTATAGGGTTCAGTGAAGATGCCGGGCGAGGCGGAGAGCCGCACTATGGGGCGGTTGTCCTCGTAACGCCACGTGAACTTTACTTTGTTAAGTTTCTCGTCGCCGTCCTGAAACTCGCAGGTGGCGTCGGTAATGAGGATAGGAGCGAGAACGAGCTGGTCATTACTGTTGGTCGGGTCCGGCTCGATTCGGAACACGTCGTGCGATGATAAGAGTTGGTCTATCCACTCGGCTTCGTCGGAAGTCAGAGGCCCGGCCTCCACCTCGTAGGTCCTGGCGGTTGACTGGTTGTAAAACCGCGACTTGCCGTTGATGATGGCGAGGGAGCGGTCTACGTCGGTCTTTGCCGTAGTGACAACCGGCAAAGTGGCAACATCCCAGACGTTGAAGCAGTTGCGGAAGTAGAACGAATCAAGGTCTGAGAGCGAGTTGTCGACGAAGCAGGTAACGGACCGCTGACCGCAACGGACGGTGAACGACAGCAGTGTGATTTCGCCGAGCCTTGCGGTGGCGAAAGAGGCTGCGTCGGCAATGATTGAGGCAAGGGAGATATTGAGCTGCACGATGCCCGACGAGTCGGCGGTCTTGTCGCTGTCGATGGTGTATGAGTGCTGATAACGTGCCTCCGAGTCAGCCTTGCGGAACGAGTGGGCGACGGAATAAGCGATGTTCTCCCCCTTTTCGGCATAGAGGAAAAGGGAAAGTGTCGTGCCGGAAGCGACACGGCGCACGGAGAGCGTTGTCAGGAAATTCTCACGGAGGAACGCCGGAATATCCGTGCAGACCGTGAAGCGGTCGCAGTACAGGATATGAAGCACACACGAGTCAGCCTTGTTGCTGACCGTGTCGGTGAAAACTCGGAGGGTGAAGTCTTCGCACGACTGGCCCGACGAGTTCATCTCGGCCTCGATGAGTGAGCCGAGGTCAAAGAGCGTGACGTAACCGCCGTGGGCGTAGTAACGCTCCGAGAGAATGACGATGCCGCCGGTGGCGGTCAGCGAGACATCGACAAAATCGCCGTCGACGGCCACGGTGATTTCACCGACAGCCGAAGAAAGGATGATGCCCTGGGGCTTGTATGTAATTCGGTGTGCCATGATGCAAAGGTAGCTTTGCAGTCTTGGCCGATAAAAGACAGCCGAAAACGGCCACTCCCCGGAGGGAGCAGCCGCGATGCGGACGGTTTGGAGAAGTCATTTCTCCAAATGGTCGGGGACGAAGTCGGGAGCGTCGGGGTCGATGCCTCGCGCGATGTATTTTGAGCGCAGGGCATTGTACGTCTGAATGACTATCTGATTGATGATGCGGAAATGTAAATCTTCAATCAGAAGGGCGAGCTGTTCCTTGTGCGAGGGGAACTGAGTGCCGAAGGCGAAGTTGATTGTCCGCGCTGCATCGAGGATAACTTGCAGCTCTTGTTCGGTGAATTTGTTGTAGTTGATTTCCATAATCGTAACGTTTTGAGGGTGAAAAGAAATGGTGAGGAGAGAGTGAAGGAGGGCTTTAACCCTCCTTCGCGGCCTCGAACTGGAGGCGTTCATAGATGTTTTGGGAGATAGTAGCGCCGTAACGTGCTTTGAGCAGGTGCATATATCGGATAGCGCTCTTGGCTGTCTTGCAGCCGCATCCCACGTTATCTTTCGGGGCTACGCCCTTGAAATAGACGTACCAGCGGTTGAACTTGCGGGCTGCGACGATGAGCTTGGGATTTGCGGTAGCTGTTGTTTCGACTGCGGGGGCAACGTTTGTTGCGATGTTCTCGGTTGATTTTTTAGCTTTGCGTGCCATATCTGTGAAATTTTGAAGTTTGACTTGTGGGCCGAAGCCCGATTTTTACGAACAATCAAAAGTGCGGTCGTAATGAGCTGAAGGCAGCAAGGGTGATTGCCGTTTTGCAACGAAGCGAAAAACGGAGGAACACGGAGTGCAAACCTGCCCTTGCAACAGTGCATGACCGTACTAAATTTGTGAAGGAAAAATGGCTCGGACTGCAACCAAAAACGAGATATGGAACGGTATGAAGCACACGGAGCGTCAGGAAAAATCGGCTGAAACATCCGTAGCCTTGCAGTCGTGACGCAAGCGGACGCGGTAATACACCCTGCTCAATCGTGGCCGCGATTTTAGCGGTATGGCTACAAGGGCGTAGCCGGATAATGTGATGCGGATGAAGCCAAGAGCATCCGATATACTTGCCAAAGCTCACGGTGCGACGGCCAAAACATCAATGCCTCCCGGTCGAGGTGTCGGGGAGGCAAAGCCGGAACGACCCTCACCATTTCACCCTCAAAACGGATTATGGAAATACAGCAAATAGAACATGGCAGCAACCTTGATGCGCGGTATAATCAATAAAGCGGTCAGCTCGGATGGCCGACAGGCACCTGCCCGGCAACCCTCATGGTTAAAGGGCCTGACCGCGACCATCTGCTTAGAGCCGTGACGGAGAGCCGATTGATACTGACGGACGAAAGAAGATTGAGCAAAAAAACAGGCTTCCGAGTGGAAGCCCATCTTTGCAGTGTGGGTGATTGTTCAGTTTTCAAAGATTCCCTGCACCATAGTGTAGTCTGCATCGGGGACATGGGCTGCTGCCATAGCCTGTGCCTCCTCGGAAGTGCGGGCTGTTACATAAACTGTTTCGCTGTCGCCGTCGAAGGTGATAACCTCGATTTGATACTCTTTGTAGCGGCGGTTTGTGTCTGCGGAGATGATGCTAACGTATGTCATGATTTTGAAGTTTTTGACGGGTGATTACTGTGCGCCGGGGCGCGTTTGATTTTTACGAACAATAAGGAAGGCAGTGGAAAGGGCGCAAGCGCAAAAACTTCAAGAAATATTTTAAGGCACATGGCGGTAAATACTACTCGCAGAGTGGAGATTTATAAAAAATTTTGCAAGAAGTCCCGGAGGGCCTGTTTTGCGATAGACCGGCACGACTTAACTTTGTGAAGTGAAATATCATAGCGTGTTCCGAGCGTGTTTACAAGTATATCTCCGTCAAACAACTGCCCCGCAAAATCTGATATGCGTTAGCACCGCAGACACCGGCCTACGCTACAATACCTAATCCGTGAGGTTATCCCCAACGGCAAAGCACCACGGTTTACAGCCCACACTCCGACAGGCACAAACCCTCCAGCCCATGTCCCGATGCAACACAACAACAATGCCGCAGGGAGTCCGAAAATTGACAGCCCCACGGCAAGATGCCAAAGAACGGTAACGCCCTCCCGGCTCAATCTTCACCGTCCGCTACCGCATAAAAAAGCCCCTCGGCGGTGTCCGAGAGGCGTATGAGTTATGCGATTGAAGCCGTATGGCGGAGACCGAGGCTCCGTTCACGAAAGCGCGGCGGCGGTGCCGCAACTCCATACTAATAGCAAGATTTAATCAACTTTTTCCACTTCAATTATCGGTCTGTGTAACCACGTTAAATGTTTTATACCGTGTCCATTCATCTTTTCGCGTTCATACATAATAATTGTTTTACCCCAATCAATTATACGTCCGTTAAATCCAGCTTTTTTTAATAATAGTATACCAGCCAACATCCGCAAAGTATTAGATATATAAAGATATGTTTCACTCTCGGAAAGCCACGTTAATGAACTAATTTTTGATTTAGGTGTCTTACCGTGCAGATAAAGATTTCTACAGTTTATACATTCTTGTTCTTCTGTAGAAAGAATTATGCCGCTTTCTTCAAAAGGAGTCGACAACTTTAAGGCATTAGGTACCTCATTAAATTTACCTAATTTTGACTTTAGTTTTTCCCAGGTTGCCTTATCAATATTGACTCCAATATTAGAAGCGAACCTTTTTGCATCCTTTACGACTTTCCCCAATTCATGTGTGATATGACGAATGATTTCGATATTTTCAAACATTTTAGGTTCTGGGACCGTAGAATTTTCAATAAAATAACCTGTTATAGTTTCTATTGCTACCGATGCCAAACTTCCATTAGAAATGTTATCCAAGCAAGCAGACTGCGTAATTAAAATACAACTTCTCCGCAGTTCTTCGCTATTATACAGTAGTTTGACCAAATTCTCAAAAGTTTCATGAGTAAGTAGCAGTTCTTCTTTTTGCACATTAGAATACAAATTGTAATCTAAAAGAGGTCGTTGAGAATTAATAGTAGAATTTATACATTTATATTCAAGTGCAAAACGAGAATTTGAATCAGACCTTTTGCTAATATATAAAACTGTATCTGCCATATAATAGCCATTTATTAACGCATAGGCAGACCGAATCGATTCTACTAATTTAGTAAAATTAGAGTACGGGACTTCGTTTTGACTCTTAATGACAAAGTAGCCGCAGTCTTCAGATACCTCCTCAAAGTAAAATAAATACATTTGATTTTGTAGTTCAATTGAGGTCGCATTCTTAAAACTGCTATCCTGATTTATATTTGTAGTCAAATAGTACTGAATTCCCTTATTTGATGGAGAAAACAACTTGGGGTTATATTTAAATAAAACAGTATGTTTTGCCACAGTCCTGTCTTTATCTTCAAAATAAGTCTTAAAGCCCCTAATTGTTACTATAACGTGGATAGGAATTTCTTCATCAGCATTGTATTTAGCTGTGATATCTTCCACATCAGTAGTATTTATTATGATATTGAAATCGGGTAAATCTCTTCTATTTGAGGGTTTAGGAATAGTTAAAACAGCCGGTTTTGCATAAAAGTCTTCAATGTTAAAATCGGCTACGCTTTGGGGAATATCAAATTCAACTTGGAAATTTCCATTTTCAAGTTGTTTTAGAGTACACTTAAAAGGTAGTATTTCGGTACTTAAAAGAGCAATAAAGAATGATTCCTCACCAGAAGCTAATATGCCATACAAATTAAGTATAGCCTTATCATCAAGAAATAATGAATTAGATAGCATACGAATTTGTTTATTTATATCCTTCGTATTCTTCTTTGGATATGGTTGTTTGTGGGTCAATAATTAGAACTTCATCGTAATTAAACCCCCATGACTTAAAAATAATACTATCTATTTCCTTTAAAATAGAATCAATATTTGCGGAAGGGTTATCAGTACGAATATTGGTAGCTGCTTTAGAAAGATGTATTAGTCGTTCCCTATCATCATTTGAAAAATGAGGAACAGGTAAAGCGTCTATCATCTCTTTAGTGAAAGTAATTCCACCACAATAGCTGCTTGAAGAATACTTTGTTTTAATATAAAAAATTGCGTATGCCGAATTCAAAATTCCTGCTATGAAAAACAAATTATCAATATTAGCGGAGTTAATCACAAGAGTTGTTTTACCCGGCAAATATATTCCTTTAACATCTACAAATGCATCTAAAAGATTCAATCCTTTGAGGATGATTTTGGAGCCTTTTGCCTTTGCTATGTATGCCTTTCCAAAAGTTTTCTCAAACTGCTCAACTGACACTGTAGGACACAGCGGTTTGTAGCCTAACTCTTTGGTAAGATATACGATCTCTTTATGTCCCCATCTATTAGTATATTTATCTATAGTTCCAGTATTAACCAACCGATACGATTGTCCTCTATTTTCTTCGGTAATTAGTGGCACCAATTTATATGCGTCCCCAGTAGAACATGCTCCTTCACATTTTGCCAAATCAATAATATGAGATTTTGTGATAGACTCTATATTGTTAATTATTGAGGCATAGGGTGAAAATAACGAATCAATAAGATAAGGACTCACTATTTCAGACGTTTTTACAGAGCCGCGTTTCTCAATATCTTTGTTCCTATTGAAAACATACGCGTTAATTACTTCTGAAAACTGGGAGAAAAGAGTAATAATCGCATCTACTGTTGCAGTTTCAAACACATCGCTTCCAGCATGAACAATATGAGAAAGACGCTGACACATACATTCTCTACGAAAAATTTTTCCAAAAGGTTTTGATAGCCACTTATCTGGAGTAATGTAACACATTATTCCTTTACTTAACTTTAAACCTTTCTCTAGAAATGCCATATAAATATCCCAATTACCTGAAATGTAGCGATAATGACTAGATATATACTCTCGTTGCTTCTCCATTCCAAGTTGAGTCATTGTTTCTGAATCAATATAAGGTGGATTTGCAATAACTATATCGAACCCACCATTCGCAAATACATCGGAGAACCAAGTATGCCAAAGGAAAAAGTCGGTATTGGCTGACGGGTCTTTTCCTGCCGGTAGAGTAATATTTTTATCGAGTAATTGCCGACGTACATTATTGATAATATCGTTAAAGAGACGGTCTCGCAGCGTATGGTCAGAAGTTTTGTAATAAGACTTCAATGAGGAAATGAGAGCTTCTCGCTCTGAGTTCTCAGAATCGAATAAACTTGACTGGCCGCTTACTTTTGTAAGGTCGGAAAGATCAATACCATCATAACTTTCAAGGAGCGAGTTACCCTGCATAATCTTAAAGTGTAAGTTAGGAAGTGGTATAGGTTCTTTTTCCTCAACAATCATTGCAAGCCAAAACCTTAAGCGAGCAATATCGACGGCACCTTTCTCAATATCAACGCCGTAGATATTCTGCTCCATTATGTGGCGTTTCATTTTTGCGGTATCGGTGTCCGTCTTCATTGCCACATAGAGCTTGGAAAGAAGATTGACAAGTCCCATAGGGAAAGCTCCCGAACCGATTGCAGGGTCGCATATCTTTACTACCTGAAGTTTTTTACGGATATATAGCCGCTGCTTTTCATCAAGTAGTGATGCGTCAAAAGTCTCAACAAAGTTGCGGATTAGTTCGTGTGAGCGTTCAGGAATACCATTTTGCAGATAAGCGATAATGGATTCTCGACACATATAATCTACAATCTCTTTCGGTGTATAGAAAGCACCTTTATCCTTATTATCTTCAAGTAGATTTTCAAAGATACGACCGAGCATTTCCGGGTCGATTCCGATTTCGGCATCGTCGGTGTCGTTTTCGTCGATGGTGAAATTATAACTATCGAGGAAGTCGAAAAGTCTTTCAAAATCTTCTTCCTTAAAGATACAGGTACGCTCGTCAATTTCATCACGAGCAAACAGACCGCCATTTAAGTAAGGAATATTCTCACTTCCCGGCAAGGCTTTAGCTGCCTCAGTACGGTAAGGTTTATCAGTGTTCAAGACTTCAAAAAACAGAGGTTCAAGAACGCCATCGAGGAAATTGTCTTTTTTGTCGGAATTATAGAAAAGGTCGTGCATATATTGGCGGTTTCCGTCGAGCCAACCTTTTCTTTGGAGGAAGTAAAGAAATACAATGCGGCCAAACATCTTTTTGATGTAGTCGCGCACAAGTTTATCGTCCTTCCCAAAAGTAGATTCATATTGATAATTTGGCTTATCAATTACGCGCTCCACCCACTTGTTGCTTTCTTTAACGTAGCGTTTACCGGTTATGTATTCAACGAAATCAGCATATAATTCGCGGTATTCATCAAAGAAATCATCGCTTAAAGCGTCAACCGAGAATGCTTTGCGGATACTCTCAAATGACGCTCCGTGAGTTTGTAAATAATCGAAACGGTCAATGGCGGTTCGATAGAAGTTATCTTTTTCCCCGAAAACAAAAGTAAAACGCTTAGGAGCGGTGGCTTCCTCTTTGATGTCGCACACAAAAGATAATCGCCAGTCCTTATTATCATCGAATACAACAATAGCAGCGTCAAACTCGCCCCAGTTCTGATTTATGAACTTCTTGACGAGATTACGCAACCCGACTTTTTTATGAGCAACTGACCCGGAGTTGATCTTGTAATAAAACAAGCCGATTCTAAAAGAGTCGGTGGTGTCAATAGACCCCATATAGTAACCTACCTCTGCATCGTCAGGGTCGGTGAATAATTCGTTTTCCCGACGTACCTTGTTTGCGCCAAAGATATTGACGACAATAGCTTTCCACGCCTCGCGGTCAAATTTGTTTTGGAAAATATTGCGTAGCTGTTCTTTAGAGTATGCCATATCAGATGAAAGTTTCGGAGATTATGATTGCCGGATTGCCGAGTTCTTCTTTTGCGGAAGCAGTATTATTCTCGTGGTGGTATTCTTCAACAAGTTCACCTATTCGGTTAGCAAGAATACGACTGTCTGCTTTAATCTTCATTCGATTATTCTTATATTCTTGTGAAATAGTCTTTAAAGATTTAGGCAGACGCGCGTATGTACCCTCCTTGATGTATCCACGCAAAATACCACAATCACGTTTAAGTGCATCATCTTCGCAAACCTGCTCAATGGTGCGGAGGAACTTATCGGCTATCTGTGCAGTAGTATCGAGATTTTTATTCTTTATAGAGTCTGAATCGGTCTGAGCCTGTATGTCAGATTGAAATTCTAACAATGCGCGGTTAACGTGAGCATAATGTTGTTCCTCTTGTTTGAAAGGTGCAGCTTGTTCTTCCGGTTTTGCTTTAAGAAAACCGATAGCTGAAAGGAAATCCATAATCTGCGGCTGGGTATCGCCGGACACAAGATAAAACTCTGTTTTGAGTTTGGAAGATACGAACACTATAGTATCTCCGGAGTGTTTGCCTGTATCTCGCATGACACGGCTTTTGAGGGGCAGATTCTTTATGCGATGATACCATTCACGATTTGTATTGTAAAGGTGTCGAAGCTCACGGAGTAATGCAATCTTTTTATCGACAATATCTTTAACATTGGAATCGTATAGATTGAACTCCTTAACAATTTCCTCACGAGAGTAAATTTGCGCGTCTTCGCCAAATGCGGAGTGAAAACCTTGTAACTTTATAAGAGCGTTCTTATAGAGTTGAATTTGCTTATCTCCGTCGGGCGAAGGATAGAACATATAATTATAGATATTATCCGCAACCGAGCCAATACGATTTACGCGACCGATGCGCTGCATAAGTCGAGAGGCGTTCCAAGGCGAGTCGTAATTTATTATGACGTTTGAACGGTGGAGATTGACACCCTCGGCAAGCACGTCCGACGTAATGATGATAGCAAATTTATTTTCTTGCTTCTCAACCGGCACATTAGCGTCAAAGTTAGCTTTAACGGTATCGAAAAGTCGGTTTCGGTTAGAAGCTGAAATTTTTATCACATCATTCCTTTTTAATGTCTTGGTCAGAAAATCAAAGAGATAATCGACCGTATCGACGCTCTCGGAAAAAATAACGAGTTTGCCTGTAGGATTTATTTCGGGTGAAGTGAACTTAGAAAGTGAAGATGAGAACTTATCGAGTTTCGGGTCTTCATCTATTTGTTCCCATTCTTCATTGAGTTTTTCAAGCACATTACGGTCATTATAAAGCATTTTGATGAAATTTTCGTCAAAATCATCTGCCTTATAGCGGAAATCCGACTCGTTATATCCTTTCTTCTCAATGATATATTGGGTTATCTCGTCCAAGTCCATACCCTTGAACATCATATCTTTAATATTGAGTTCGGGAGCGATGATAACCTTGTCTTCCTCAAACATCTTAATCATATCATTTGTGATACGGAGCAATGTTGCGAGAGACTTTTTGAAAGCATAAAAACTGCTTTCAAGTCGCTTTACCATGTGAACGCGATAAATACCGGCGAGGCTTCGACCGATATGTTCAGCGTTTTTATATTTTTCACGATGTTCAGGTTTCAGAAACTCAACGGCTCTGTAACGAGCGTATGTAATATGCTCGTCAGCCTTATCATCGGTAAGAGCGGTAAGAGTAGTAGTAAAGCTATTACTTAGGGCTATTCAGAAAATAGCCAACTAATTGTTTGGCAATTTCATAGATGATTA
>CAJLWO010000049.1 GCA_905210435.1 uncultured Bacteroidales bacterium | reverse complement strand
TCGGGGCGCGCTCGGGACTTCCACCCGTTAGATTATGCCCATGTCGGGCAAACTAAAAGAATCATATACCCGACTGGTATATGATTCTTTTATTATTGGCTATCTGTAATTATCAGTCGAATACTCCTTCGAAGCTTTCCTCGACACTCTCTTCCTCGTCGTATTCGCCATAGTATTCGCGCTCGCAGAGGTCGATGTCGGGGAATGAGAACCGGCTTGACTGGTTGTATGGAAGCTCGGGGTCATCATACACCTTGCGTATGTACTTGCCGTAGATGGGGAGCGCCATCGACGCACCCTGACCGTTGGCCATGGAGTTGAAGTGGATATAGCGTTCGTCGCCGCCGACCCATACGCCTGAAACAAGGTCAGGCGTGAAACTCATGAACCAACCGTCGGAGTTGGAGTTGGTAGTACCGGTCTTGCCGCCCATCTGTGCGGTAAGGTTGTAGGGAGCGCGGCGCAGGCGGTTACCCGTACCGGAGTCGACCACATTGAGCAGTATCGACAATATCTTGTAGTATCCCTTTTCGGAAAGGACCTGGTTCTGCTTCGAATGGAACTCGGTGATGACGTTGCCGTTGGCGTCGGCTATCGCCGTGACAAACATCGGTTCGACATGCATGCCCTTGTTGGCGAAAGCGGAATATGCGCCTACCATCTCGCGCACCGACACGTCGCACGGACCGAGACAGAGCGCCAACACGGGGTCTATCTTGTTTGTGATGCCGAAATTGTGCATGTATCTCACCAGTGTCGCGGGCTTCAGCGCCGCCATCAGTCGGGCGGAAATCCAGTTGTTGGAGTTGGTTAACGCCCACCGCAGAGTCACCATCTCGCCTACATGCGACGACCCGGAGTTGCGCGGCGACCACGGGCGCCCGGCTTCGTCGTAGATGGTGGGCTGCTCGTTGAGGAATTCGTCGCACGGCGTGTAGCCCTCGTCCATAGCATACGCGTATAGGAACGGCTTGATGGTCGAACCTACCTGACGGCGTCCGGTCGATACCATGTCATACTGGAAGAAGTTGAAGTTGGGGCCTCCGACGTAGGCTTTCACATAGCCTGTTACAGGATCCATCGACATGAATCCGGTGCGGAGTATATGTTTGTGGTAAAGCACCGAGTCGCGCGGCGACATGATGGTGTCCTTATAGCCTTTGTCGTTGTCGTAGGTAAACACGGTCATCGGTATCGGCGTGTTGAACTCCTTGTCGATTTGAGCCTGCGTGGCATGGTTGAGACGGAGTATGCGCATGCGCTCCGTATCCTTCAACGCGCGCTCGATAAGGCGGTCGAGCTGCGCCTGCGACAGCTCGGATCGGTTGGTGGTGTAGGGCGCGCCCTTCACTCCTTTTTTCTCCTTGAAGAAACGGCGCTGCAGATCAGACATGTGGTCGTGGACTGCCTCCTCGGCATACTTCTGCATGCGCGAGTTGATGGTAGTGTAGATGCGCAGTCCGTCGGTATAGAGATTGTATTTCGAGCCGTCGGGCTTCGGATTTTTCTCAATCCAGCCGAACAGCGGGTTGTTGACCCATGCTATCGAGTCGTCGACAAATTTCTGCTGCTCCCACGCGGCATAGTTGGAACGGAGAGGTCGTTTGGCCGTCATCATGCGCCGCAACTCCTCGCGGAAATATGGCGCGATACCGGTCTTGTGGTCGATACGGTGAAAATTCAGTCCGAGGGGGAGCTGCTTGAGCGAATCAGCCTGCGCCTGAGTGATTTTCTTTGCTTTCACCATCTGCTCGAACACTACGTTGCGGCGAGACGTCGCATTATTGGGATTTTTCACCGGGTTGTAAAGCGAAGGGTTCTTGAGCATGCCCACGAGCACAGCGGCTTCGTGCAGCTCGAGGTCTTTGGCCTCCTTGCTGAAATAGATATTGGCCGCCGAACGTATTCCCTTGGCGTTGTACAGGAAGTCGAACTGATTGAGGTACAGCTTTATAATCTCTTCTTTAGAGTAATATCGCTCAAGTTTGACCGCCATGACCCATTCATAGAGTTTCTGCTGGGCTCGTGCCGAGGTGCTCCTGGCGGGCTGGTCGGTATAGAGAAGTTTGGCAAGCTGCTGGGTGATGGTCGAGCCGCCACCCGAACTCTTGTCGCCCGCCATTCCGGTCTTGAATATCACACGCAGGAGTGCCCTGACATCAACGCCCGAGTGCTCGGTGAAGCGTGAATCCTCCGTGGCTATCAGCGCGTCGACAAGACACGGCGCGATATCCTCGTAATCGGCATACATGCGGTTGCTGTTGCTGTTGTAGAAACGGCCCATCTCCTCGCCGTCGGAGGAGTAAATCACCGTGGCATACTGGTCAATCGGGTTTTTAAGGTCATCGATATCAGGCATATCGCCTATTACATTGTTGTATGACAGGATGAAGAATCCGAGTGACAGCACTGTCACGATACCGAATACCGACCACATGGTCCGTATAATTATACGGTTCAGCTTGCGGCGACGCGGCGTCTTGCCGTATTCATCCTTGTCCTTTCGGGGAGTGTTGCCTCCGCCGGCATCAGTTTTATGGAATGGAGTGTCGTCGTCCAGTATTTTTATCAAATCCTCGCTCATATTTTTCTAATTCCTTATGATATTAAAAGCCGCATACACTGACTGACAGCATATTTAAGCCGCATGTCAGTTTTATTCCGACAAAAATCATACGATTGCAAGAATGGAATATCGGCTTTAATTTACAAAGATATACATTTTTCCCCAATGGCTGTTAGTCCGATTATATAATAATTACTAATTTTGCGACAAAATATACCGTAATTATATCGCAATGACGTCACAGTTTAACAAGATGCAGACACTGAAGCGCCGTTTTTTCGCCATGCGCAACGGCCTTCTCGCCGACCAGATGCGTCGTGCAGGCTCTCATTTCCGTATCATTTTCGGCCTGAATATCATACAGTTGAACGAGATTGCCGCCGACTACGGCCACGACTCCGAACTTGCCGCCGCTCTCTGGGCCAATACCACCACACGCGAAAGCATGCTGCTCGCGCCGATGCTGTGGCGCCCCGACGATTTCAGCCCGGAAGAGGCCATGGAACTATGCAAGACCATTCCCGACGCCGAGGTAGCCGACATGGTATGCCACCGACTGCTGAAAACACGCCCCGATGCACCCGCGATAGCTGACTCGCTGATTGCCTCGGCCGAACCGCTTATGCGTTACACCGCCCTGCGCCTGACACTTCCCCTCATCGGCGCGAAAATCCCGCCCGAAAAAGCGCTCGCAATGGCACAGGCCGAACTCGACGCCAAAAATCCGCTGACCCTGACGCTCGCCGCCATGATAAAATCGGAAGCCGAATTTTTCCTCGAAGACAACTAATCGGCACGAAATAAATACACGTAAATTCGCATCGTCACCTACACTTTTTTCCGTGACATGAAATCGCCGAACCATACGCCGCCTATAATCAGCGCACAGCCCACGCAGCCCATAAGCGTCAACGGGTCATCGGGCAATATGATTGCCGACACTATCATGGTCATGACCGGCTGGAAATAAAGGTAATTGGAAGCCTTTATGGCACCGAGGCGCTTGACCGTCTGCGACCATATCACATAGGCCAGAACCGACGCGGTAAGGCTGAGAAACAACAGGTTAAGCAACACGACCGGTTCGACAAGAGCCGACAGCGGAGCTATCTCGGGCTCGAACGCCATGAACGGCAACGCCGTGAGCAGCCCGTAGAAAAACGTCTTGCGGGTGATGAACAGCGCCGTATAGTTTGCATTGACCTTGCGCAGCACAATACTGTAGATGGCCCATGAGAATGCAGCCGACAACGCGAGCAGATCGCCCAGCGGCATCACCTCGAGATGGAACCCCGACTTGAATATTATGCACCCTACGCCCAGTATCGCTATCAACGACCCGACATATATCCATATGCCCGGCCGCTCGTTCTTATAGATTGCGCCTATCAGCAGCGTGGTAAGCAACGGCGAGAGCGTGGTCAGCAGCGACACATTGGATGTCAGCGTGTAGTTGAGCGCCGTGTTTTCAGCGATGAAATAGATCGAACCGCCGCACAGACCGCATACAGCAAACAGCAATTCGTCGACAATCGAATTGGACCACAGCTTCTTATGACATACGGCCAAAACTATCAGATAAGCCACTAAAAAACGGTATATGTATATCTCCACCGCATGCAGACCTGCATCGAGCAGCACCTTTGTAGATACAAAGGACGTGCCCCACACGGCAATCACCGAAAATGCCGCTATATGATAGAGAAGTGTCGACTTTCGTTCGCCCCCCGACGCTGACTGTGCCATCTTGATTCTGAATATCAGGTTAACTTTATAGCCACGGCAGCCCGAATGACCGCGACACGTGGCTTTTTGCTGTTTTTATATCCCAAAATTAGATATTTTTAATCAACCCGCAAAACCATCTCTCAAAAAAAATTGTATATTTAAGTAGACATGCCGTATTTTTATACCGCACGGTAAGGGATGTACGTATACCCCAAGGGTCTTAAATATTGCAAAAAAAGAATAAAATGTAGCTTTTAACGATATAGTTTTTTAACTTTGCAAAAATTTGACACATATTTACTAAAATTTTAACACAATGAAAATTCTAAAATTGACAACAGCTCTCGCTCTCGCAGGCTGCATGCTCGTTCAGGTCGGCTGCTCATCTATGAGCAATACCGGCAAGGGAGCATTGATTGGCGGTGGCGGCGGTGCCGGTCTCGGCGCTGCATTAGGTGGTATCATCGGCGGCGGTAAAGGCGCAGCTATCGGTGCCGGTATCGGAGCCGCTGTAGGCACAGGTGCCGGAGCGCTTATCGGCAACAAGATGGATAAACAGCAGAAACAGCTCGAAGAAGAACTCGCCAACAAGGCCACAGTCGAGGAAACTACCGACCAGAACGGCCTCCGCGCCATCAAGGTGACATTCAACGGCGGCATCCTCTTCCCCACCAACGGCACTACGCTCAGCTCTTCGGCCAAGACCGAGCTGACACGTTTCGCACAGTCACTTATCGGCAATCCCGACACCAACGTACAGATCTACGGCTTCACCGATGACACCGGTACACTCCAGGTCAACCAGCGCGTTGCCACCGGTCGTGCCGATGCCGTACGCACCTACCTGCTCAACTCGGGCGTAGCTTCCAACCGTCTCTACGCCGAAGGTCTCCCCATGCAGGATTACATAGCATCCAACGGCACAGCCGAAGGCCGCGCCCAGAACCGCCGCGTCGAAATCTACATCACTGCCAACCAGGCAATGATCGACAAAGCCAACGCCGGCACCCTCCATTAATCATACATCCCTACGCTATCCCTGAGCCTTGTGCCGACGCGTAAGCGGAGGGAAAAACAACAGCGGGTCGTCAAAATTTTTGAATTTTGACGACCCGCTGCTATATTAAGAAAGCATTACTTACACTTATTTCAGTCGCTGGCGCGTATCGTGGAGGAATTGTGCCATTGCCTGCGAGTCGCGGTTGGCAACGATTTGCTGCAGCTGCGACAGTTTTTCCTGTATCTTCGACAGTTGCGCCGGAGTGTTGGGATTGAACAGGATTTCGCTCAGCAGGTAATCGTCCTCCGACATCAGCCCGCGCGCTATCGCCATGTGACGTTTGAAGGTGGTGCCCGGAGCGTCCTGATGCTCCATCACGCCGGCAAACACCAATGTCGATGCAAACGGTATCGAAAGCGAGTAGGCGATGGTCAGGTCATGCTCCTCGAAGCTGTATTCCTCGATATGCAGGTGCAACGAATTGTACAGGTCGCGGAAAAAAGTCTTGCCGAGATGGTCGCTCTCGGTGATGATGATGGCATTCTCGTCGGCAAGATTGCTGAGCGACGCGAATGTGGGGCCGAACATCGGATGTGTCGACACGAACGGATGTCCGCACCGCGCGTAAAATTCCGGCAATCCGGTCTTCACCGACGCGATGTCGCTGAGTATGGCCGTCGGCGGAAGCGCCGGCATCACCGCCTCAAACGCCGGCAACGTATATTTCACCGTGGCCGCATTGATGACGAGCTGCGGCTCAAACGCCTTGATTTCGTCAAGCGACGTGAATCGCTCCACATTGAATGTGAAACGCAGCCGCTCTGCGTCGACATCGTAAATCGCCACCTGATGGTCGCGCGACAGCACGTCGGAGAAAAACGAGCCCATCTTTCCGGCTCCTAATATAAGTATCTTCATCGGCTGTTCGTTTATCTACGGTTCAGTATTTCAATCTGCTGGCGCACCGACTCTTCGTGTATGGCCGACAGCACGGTAGTCATGAATTCGGCCGACATGCCCATCTCGGTGGCGAGCTTCACGCGCGACTTCATGATTGAGTCATATCGTCCGGCCTGCAATACGGGCATGCGGTGCTCCTTCTTGTACTGTCCGATTTCGCGCGACACACGCATACGTTTGTTCAGGCATTCAAGTATCTCGTTGTCAATCTGGTCAATCTGCTGGCGCAACAGCGTCAGGCTTTCGGTCGATGTCTTCGAGTCGCGTATCACGAGGGTATTGAGTATGAAGTTGAGCACGTCGGGACTTACCTGCTGCGCCTTGTCGCTCCATGCGCAGTCGGGTTCGCAGTGGCTCTCTATGATAAGTCCGTCGAAACCCATGTCGAGTGCCTGCTGCGACAGCGGCGCCACAAGTTCACGTTTGCCACCTATGTGAGAGGGGTCACTGAATATCGGTATCTCGGGCATGCGTCGGCGAAGCTCGATTGGGATATGCCATTGCGGCAGATTGCGGTACAGATGCTTGCCGTAGGCGCTGAAACCGCGGTGTATTGCCCCGATACGGCGTATGCCGGCGTTGTAGATACGCTCCATCGCGCCGATCCACAGCTCGAGGTCGGGGTTGACGGGATTTTTTACGAGCACGGGCACGTCGGCTTTAGCATCGGCGAGCGCATCGGCTATCTCCTGCATGGCAAACGGGTTGGCCGACGTGCGGGCGCCTATCCAGAGCAGGTCCACGCCTGCGGCGAGCGCCGCCTCGACATGCTGGCGGGTGGCTACTTCGGTGGCGGTGTACATGCCTGTCTCGGCCTTGACCTCTTTCAGCCATTCAAGACCCTCTACGCCTACGCCCTCGAAACCGCCCGGTTTGGTACGCGGTTTCCATATTCCGGCGCGGAATATCTTCACGCCGTTGGCAGCCAGCTGGCGGGCTGTCTCAAGCACCTGCTCGCGTGTCTCGGCCGAACACGGCCCCGCTATTATCATCGGTGCATCGGCATCGACTCCTTCAAATCTTATGGGTTGCAAATCTGTCATAATTATATCTGTTTTATTTATTATTCATATTTTTTATACGCTCCAACGCTTCCGTCATACGTTCGGCCGGCGTGCACAGCGACACGCGCACATACCGCTCACCCTTCGAGCCGAATATAAATCCCGGGGTGATGAACACGCGTGCCTCGGCGAGCACCCTGTCGGCCAGTGCCTCGCTCGATTCAGCCCATGCTGGTATCTTTCCCCACAGGAACAGCCCCTGCTGCGACGCGTCATACGTGCATCCTAAGGCCTCCATTATCTCTTCGGCCACCTTGCGGCGTTCGGCATATACCCGGTTGACTTCGGCATACCACTCGTCGCCCAAGCTGAGCGCCTTGACGGCTGCGAGCATCACGGGCTTGAACTGTCCGGAGTCGATATTCGATTTCACCTTTAGCACCCAGCTGATGAATGTGGGATTGGACGCCGCCATACCCAGACGCCAGCCTGCCATATTGTGGCTCTTGCTCAGCGAGTTCATCTCTATGACCGTATCCTTGGCGCCCGGTATCGAAAGCATCGACTGCGGGTTGTCATTGAGGATGAAGCTGTAAGGGTTGTCGTTGACTATCACTATCCCGTGGCGGAGTCCGAAGTCGACGAGACGTTCGTAGAGCGCCTTCGACGCCCGTGCGCCGGTAGGCATGTTGGGGTAATTGACCCACATCAGTTTCACGCCGCTCAGGTCGGCTTTCTCGAGCGCGTCGAAGTCCGGCTCCCAGCCGCGGTTCTCGTCAAGCTCATAGCTCACTATCCTTGCACCGACGAGCTTGCTCACCGACGAATAGGTAGGATAGCCCGGATTGGGCACGAGCACGCCGTCGCCCGGATTGAGGAATGCGAGCGATATGTGCAGCACGCCCTCTTTCGACCCGATAAGCGGCAGTATCTCATTGTCGGGATTAAGCTCCACGCCGTAATATCTACTATACCAGTCGGCATATCCCTTGCGGAGCGCCGGCAGTCCGGTATAAGGCTGGTAGGAATGGTTGCCTGACACTTCGGCCTCGCGCGCCAGCGTCTCTATGACATCGGCATGCGGAGCACGGTCGGGACCGCCTATTCCGAGCGATATGATGTCGGCACCGGCCGCATTGAGCGCGGCCACCTCTTTAAGTTTGCGTGAGAAATAATATTCCTCGATGGCATCCACTCGCGATGCCGGTCGTATATTGTTCGTATTCATAACTGTATTAATCATAATTGTGTGTCACATTGCGCATACTCGCCGAGTATCTTGAAGTCGTTGGTAAGCGGACGGGCGGCGTCGATGGCCTGTCGGTAACGCGTGTAGTTGTCAAATGTCAGGTCGACGTAAAAACGGTACTCCCATTCGCGCCCCAATATAGGTAACGACTGAATTTTCGACAGGTTCATATCGTAGAACGAGAATATTGTCAGCACCTTCGACAACGCGCCGTTGGTATGCGGAAGCGTGAATACGACCGATGCCTTGTCTATCGGCTTGCGGCTCGACGCCTCGTCGGCCTGCAGCGGGTCGGCAAGTATCAGGAAACGCGTGAAATTGCGCTTGTTGGTCTCGATGCTCCGTTCGAGGATATTGAGCCCGTAAAGCTCGGCCGCATATTCCCCGCACACTGCAGCGTGGCCCGACAGTTTTTCCTCGGCTATCTCGCGCGCCGAACCTGCCGTATCAAATTTCTCAATCATCTTCAGATTGGGATGGCGCCGCAGGAAGTTCTCGCACTGCATCAGCGCTATCGGGTGGGAATTCACCTCGGTAAGCTCCTCGATGCTCTCCCCGGGCAGCGCGGCAAGCACATGCGATATGCGCATCTTCTGCTCTCCGATGACCCGCAGGTTGCTCTGACGGAGCAGTTCATGGTTCTGGAGCAGCGAACCGGCTATCGTGTTCTCTATCGCGAGAATACCGTACATCGACGCGTCCGACGACAGCACGTCAAACATGTCGTTGAACGTGTCGCACGGCACCGTCTCTATATCCTCCCCCTCGAAATATAGCCTCGCCGCCGCATCGTGATAGCACCCGGCCACTCCCTGTATTGTAACTCTACGCTTCATTATATATAATCAAATATATCATCAATAAAAAAATCCCGCTTTTTACAACGGGATTTTATATTATTTGTTAATCATCTAAACGTTCAATTAAGCTATATGCCATAAAATCCCTTTTTTATCTTTTGTCAAAATAAAAATAAAAAAACGAATAATATGAGCTAAATCGAGTCATTATTTTATCAATTGTTGTCTGTTGATGGTGCAAAGTTAGCTATTTGTTTTTAATTGACAACTTTTTTATTCTATTTTTTATCGTTTATATGATGTTTATGTGATTTTTATCGCCAATTATGGCTGATTTATCCATTTTGACGGTATTACTTCCCGTAGGGAGTTGTTTTTATCCATTCCTATTGCTATATTTGTGTAGTATAGTATATTAATATAATCCGACAATGAAACTAAGCATAACCGGTCTCAATATAGTGGGGCGCGCCGACATATCGGTCAACGGACTCGCCGTGATAGCCGGCGAGAACGGCACCGGCAAAAGCACCGTAGGCAAAACTCTTTTCGCCACTCTAAAGGCCGTGGCGACTTCGCGCGGCAACATCTCCACCGGCCGTGAAAAGGCGGTCGCCGACCTTGCCGACCCAATATTCAGCCGTCTCTTCAGAATGCGCCTTGCCGGAAGCGACAACGCTTTAGGCACCCTCATCCCCGCATCGCGCTCGCAGTTCATAAGCGAAGTGTCGTCACTGACATCGGCCGCCGACGTCGACCGTTACTTCGACCGGCTTCTCGAAGCGCTCGCGGGCACTCCGGTCTACGATGCCGTCAAGGCCGACATCGCCGCCCTTGCCGCACGCATCAACATGTCCGCTGACACCGACGGTGCCATATCCCTCGCCCTCAACCGGCTGCTGCAAAGCGAATTTCTCGGCAACATATCATCAGCCGGAGGCTCATCGTCAGTCTCATTCTCCGACGACGCCTCGGGCTTCTCGCTCTCCTACGGCATTACGCATGGCGACGCCGCGGTGACATCGTGCGAGGGAAAAGCCTCATTCCGCGACGCCACCTACATCGAGTCGCCGCTATATCTCCACCTCCTCGACATTCTCGACAAACTCTCGGGAACACGCTTTTTCGACGACGACAGCCGCCTCTCCTCCCTCATGCTCCCTGCCCACGTGGCCGACATCGTCGAGAAGATAGAATCGCTCCGCTACGTCTACGACCTGCATTCATCACGAGCCACCGGTCTCTCGGCGTCACTCTCCCAGCTTGCCGGAGGCGAATTTTTCTACGACCCCGCACGCCACGCCATCATGTTCCGTCAGGGCGACAATGACATCGTGCCTCTCAATGTAGCATCGGGAGTAAAAAGCCTCGGACTGCTCCAGATACTCCTCGACAACAAAATCGTCACCCCCGACCGGCCGCTCATCTGGGACGAACCCGAAAACCACCTCCACCCATCGTGGCAGATCCGGCTGGCCCGCTTCTTCGTAATGCTCGCGGCACAGGGCATGCCCATCATAGTGTCGACCCATTCCCCCTACTTCATTCAGGGCATCCGGCACTTTGCAGTCAAGCTCCACGCCGAGCAGTTCGTCGACTACTACCTCACCGAAATGGACGGCACCACCTCCATCACCCAATGCGTCAACGACGACCTCAACCGCATCTTCATAAAGCTCGCCGCACCCCTCAACGAAATAATGGACCTCTCCCCCGACTGACGCCACCCCAAGAACAAGCTCCAATAGCAAAAATAGCTAAAATAGCTACCCCCACCAAAAAAGCTATCATAGCCCCGTGATGACGCGTAAGCGGAATAACCCCCACATACCATGACCACCCGCGATCTCTTCAAAAAACTGCGCACCCGGCACCGCGACCTCGTAGGCCCCCTCTGCCGTCTGCACTCACTGTGCCAGTCGACCGACTGCTGCGCCCTCCCCGTCACGACCCCCGTAATCAACTTCGATAAAATCAAGGAAATATACTGCCGCAAAAACGGCATAATACACATGCCACCCTCGGTCGACGCCATAACAATATCCCGGTCGGGCAACACATTCTGCTTCGTCGAACTTAAAAGCTGGGTAAAATATCTCGTCTACTCCAAGGAAGTTACAGCCGACACCATCGACCGGCAGGTCAGACGTTACCATTTCCGCGAAAAATTACAGGCCAGCATGGAGATATGCACCGAGCTGTCCGACCCTGACTTCTTCGCCGTCAACGACTTCGCCTATCTCATAGTCACCGATGCCGAAGCCGAACTGCGCATCGACGCCGCCCGCAGCTTCGCTATGGCCATGTTCTCACTCGCCGAAACCTCCTCACGCCGTTGGCGTCCCGAATGCATAGCGGCCACCGACCGCGCCATCTCAAAATTCCGCGGCATAAACGTCCGTCACATCTCCTGCCAGGACTTCGACAAAGTTCTCTCCACCCTCTGACCCCTGACAAAAGCCCGTCACACCACACCCATTAGTATTAGTCTTATTAAACTTATAGTCTTATGAATCCCTATTAGCCCTATTGGGCCTGCTACTCATATCCATCCCAAACTCCTTATCGCCAACCAACACCTACAAATAAAAAAAAATCCGAAAACTCCTTTCACAAGGAAAATCGGATTAAAGCCAAAAGGCAGGATTTGTGATTTAAATGTTGTTTGCAACATCAAACTAAGATTATATCATACTTACATTTCCTTTTCATCATCTATCTCCTGCTTCGACAACGCTTCACAGCGGCATCTCCACAAGTTTTCGTTCCTAAGAGACGAACAATAGATTTAGACCACAAAGATATATACGTTTTATGATATATCCAAATTTTTTCGTATTTTTCTTTATATATTTTACACTATTTTTATAAAAACAGTTCAACAGCCGCCCTAACATCTTACAATTCTTCTGATTTTCAACAAATTGGCCAAAATTACAATTTCCAACTTCAATTCCGTCCGATGCCTGTCAAATCTTCCTTTTTCCAAGTTCAATCACCTCCAAATCGCGCATCTCGCCGCCGTCGATTGTCAGTTTCACAAGCGTACGCACCTGCTGCCACCCGTGCGTTCCCGCCGCCCCGGGATTGATATGCAGCAATCCGAGCCGGCTGTCATACATCACCTTCAGTATATGTGAATGGCCGCACACCATCAGTCCCGGCTTCCCGTAGATGAGCGACTGCTCCACACCCGGAGCATACTTTCCCGGATAACCGCCGATATGACGCAGATGCACCCTGACGCCCTCCACTTCAAACGTCTCCACCTCGCGGCACGCACGCCTCACCTCTCCACCGTCGATATTGCCCGACACGGCACGCACCACCGGCGCAATCTCCTGCAACCGTCTTACTATGCTCATATCGCCGATGTCGCCGGCATGCCATATCTCGTCACAATCCTTGAAATGCGTCTCATAACGCGCGTCCCAGCACGAATGCGTGTCCGACAGTATACCTATTCTTTTCATCGTTTTATCAGTTCAAGAGCCACAGGTATAGCCGTATTTCCGTCATGGTCAAAACCGGCCACACCGTTTGGCGTGAAATACTCTACCGCGATCTCGTTGCTGCCTCTTGCAAGCTCCACCGCGATAGGCTCCGTCGTGCCGCACATCGAAGCCCAGTCTTCGGCCGGACTCCACATCTCGGGACCGCGCTGCGACAGCACCATCACTCCGGCCTGCTCGCCGTTCACCTTCAATACACGCAGTGCATACTGCCTGTTTTTGTTGACGATGCCGAGCCCGTCGAGATAACGCAGCCTCACGTAATATCCACCCCCCGACGCCGATTCATAGTCAAACACTATCCTTGCGTTCTTATAACGCGTCGACTCAACATGTTTCGACGCCAAATCCTTATTGGCCAGCACGCGTCCGCCGGTCGGGGCTACGGCGCTGCACGCAATCGACACACTGTCCTTAGCCGGAATATAAAGCCGGTTTTTCGAGGCATACCCGGTCACCGTATTCGCCACATCGGCCTCAAAACTTACCGCCGTCACCGGAGCGGCATTATATAGTTCATATTGCCCGCGGCCTATAATCTCGTTGACCGCGCCGTTGAGATACACTATGAAATATCCCGTCTCACCCGATTTTATCGAATACTTGCGCGCGCCCTCCACCGTCACCTCCGGTGCGTGCGGCATCTGCTTCTGCTCCGCCACATTTATCCCGTCCGACGGTTCGGCGCTCCCGGCAAGCACTATCTCCACATCATGTTTCCCCTCTATGTCCGCCGGCACTTTAGCCTGTGCGCTTATCTTCCCGTCAATCGAGAATGTCGACACCGCGTCCCCCTTGCCGCGTACCGTGACGGTCAGCTCTCCGTTCCTGTACCTCAATCCGCTTACACGGTGATAGTCGCCGAGCATATCATGTACATACGGCTCTATCCTCAGTCCGTCAGCCTCCGGCATCAGCCCGAACACCGTGCGCAGCGTCACCCCCTGCAGCAGCCGCAGGGCGTAACCGTCGGTCACGCTCTTTGCCACCAGAGCCGCATAACTCAATGCCCACGCATCGCCGTTCTTCTCCATTGCCGACGCTATCGCCCACATTGCCGATGTAAGCGCCCCGCGACGGCTCTCCCCGCCAAGACCCTGGTCGGGATATGTGGCCGGCACTTTCCCCTCCATCATCGGCGTGTTGGATATTATACGGCGCGACATCGCCTCCTTCGCTCCACCGGTCACTACCGCAAGAGCCTGCGCAATGTTGTCGGCTGCCGTCACCGACACGGGATACGGCCGCTGGTACAGCGTCTGGCTAAGCATACCGAGATTAGGTATCCAGAACCGCTTCGCTATATTCTCGCCCAATTCCTCCACAAACTCCTCCTCATAGCTGCCGGGCAGCATTGCGTTGACCCAGCGCATGGCGGCAAGCCTGCTTATGTTCCCCTCCAAAGTCATCATCGCCGCCGCATCTCCCGCACCGGCCCAGTCGGGCATTTCCCGGCTGTCCATCTCGGGTGGTACCCCCGCAAACAATTCCTCCTGCCGGTCATATACATAATATATGTCGCAGTCAATAAGCTTTTTCAATGCTTTCGCGCGGTCATGCGCCCGTTTTTCGTCGGCTTCGGTAGCCGACACTGCCGCTGCCGCCACTCCCCATGTCGCGTCGGCCATCGCCACGGGCCACCGGTACGCCCCTTTCGCGTATTCCACCACCTCTCCTCCGGCAATACGGCTGTCGACTGCCATCGCCGCACTGTCACTGTCAAGCATACATTCGCTGACATAAATCCCGTAAGGCGTAAACTCATCATAATCACCCGAGGGTACATGCGTCTCCCTGTTGAACAGATACGTTATCAGCCCGTCGCTGCCCGACATCGTGATGCCGTCGGTTTTCGTGCCGCGTACCCGTTCCAGCCGCTCTCCGGCGTCAGTCCTGATTATCATGGAGTCCCCTTTTGCTGTCATGGTCAGCGACTGCGACACAAAGCTGTCGGGATACACCGTGTAGTCGTCGCATGAATAAATCGCCCCGACCTTCTCCATCCTCCTGTCGCAACCCGTCGGCATGACTGTCACGGCTACGGCAGCCGCAAGCGTGAAAATCCTTGCAGCTGCCGTCGTGATAATATCCGTCCCCCTTGTCGTCATGTCCCGGTACTCGTTTAAAAATAGATAATCTTAATGATATAACAAAAGTCGGATTAATTTGTAGGGACGCACGCTCGTGCGTCCGCTCAGTATAGCTTCCCCCCTCGCTACAATCCCAACTTTTTCTTTATATCTTTCGGAATGGCCTCCTTATTGACATAGATGTCGATAGTCTTGGCGAGGAAATAAGGCTCCGACACGTAGAAAAATCCGTCGTACACCTGATTGGTATCCCATGAATTTTTCACCTTGTAATAGCGGTTGCCGTTCTGGTCCTTGGCGATACCCACGATTTCCATACCGTGGTCATCGGTCGTCTCCTGACGGTCAAACATCTCCTGACGCGATTCCTGAGTCACCTCTATCTCCTCGCACGGACCGTCAATCTCAAACTGTTTGTTGGCACGTTCCTTGTCCGACAGTTTCACCCAGCGTGCAAGCTCGGTACCTTCAAGGTCAACTGCATCGGTAGGCTTCGGCATCACCGCATAACCTTTCACCCATTTGAAACCGCCTTCGCTGACATCGGCCGCCCATACTACGGTATACCCCTTCTCTATGGAGTTGTCCACGATTGCCTTCATCTCCTCCATAGGCACGTTGTAATACTTGCCCCAGAGCCAGTTGTCGGCCACCTCGAGCACAAACGGCTCGTAGTACGGATGATGGGTGAACGACGTTATGGCCGCATAATCGTCAGTGTCGAGTCCGAGACTCTTGGCATAGCTTTGCGGAGTGTAGCTCACGCCATCCACGGTAAATGTCTCGGGCGCTTTGCCTAAATAAGCGTCGAGTATCGCCTCATAACCTTTACGCCACGATGTCGATATGCGTTTGTTCGGATTTTTTCTTACAGCGTCGAGATATGCCTTCAGCACTGCGTCAAGCTCGCCGTGCACATGCTTCTCCTCGCCGTATTCCAGTCCGGAATACACACTTTCGGGCACCGCACCGTAACGTTTCCACACGTAGGGCACATCGAGCACCGAACCGCCGGCGGCGAAATTGGTCGCGCCGTTCATTCGCACATAATTCTCGGCCTTGTCAAGATAGCACTGGCGCACGGTATACATCTCCGAAAGGTCAAGTTCCTTGCCCCCTTTGCGCATGATTTCATCCTCAAAAAACGATGTACCTGCGAAACACCAGCATGTCCCGCTCTTATTCTGATCCTTCACCGGAGTGGTTTTGAGCACCTTTACGTCAGTGAACACAAATCCGCCCGTCGAGTCGTTCTTCTCCTCCTTGGCATCGTCGGCATAAACGCTTACAGCCGCCGACAAAAGCACGATTGCACTTAAAATTTTCTTCATGGTCCGTATCTTAATTTTATATATATCGTTTTTGTAGACTTGTAGGGACGCACGGTCTGTGCGTCCGACACCATATCCCCTCGGTTTCCCCTGTTTTTCCTGCAAAGTTATCACTTTTTATTAAAATTTTTGCGTCAAAAAGTTACAATGTCTGTTTTTTTATCGCATTTTTCTTACCTTTGCCTATCAATCTTTATCACCCGCGCCACTTTTTGCTCGGAACAATAGTTTTTGATTATGAACAGAATTATCCATAAACAGCATTTCTCGGAAAACGTAGTTCAGCTCGTCGTCGAAGCCCCGCTGATAGCACGTTCGCGTCGTCCGGGACACTTCGTTATCGTCATCGTCGATGAAAAAGGCGAACGCATCCCCCTCACCATCGCCGACGCCGACCCCGAAGCAGGGACAATCACCCTCGTCATCCAGGCCATAGGCGACTCCACCCGCAAAATCTGCGCCCTCAATCCCGGCGACTCGCTCCACGATGTGGTAGGTCCCCTCGGGCGCGCCACACACATAGAGAAATTCGGCACCGTCGTAGGCTGCGGCGGTGGCGTAGGCGTCGCTCCGCTGCTGCCTATCATAAAGGCCATGAAACAGGCCGGCAACAAAGTCATCTCCGTACTCGCCGCCCGTACCCGCGACCTCATCATACTCCGCGATCAGGTAGCCGAATACTCCGACGAAGTCATCATCATGACCGACGACGGCTCCGACGGACGCAAAGGTCTCGTAACCGACGGCGTGGAGTCAGTCATACAGCGCGAGCACGTCGACCTCGTAGTCACCATCGGTCCGGCCATAATGATGAAATTCGTATCACTCCTCACCAAAAAATACGACATCCCAACCGTCGCCTCCCTCAACACCATAATGGTCGACGGCACAGGCATGTGCGGAGCCTGCCGCGTCACCATCGACGGCACGATGAAATTCGTCTGCGTCGACGGCCCCGAATTCGACGCCCACAAAGTCGACTTCGACGAAATGATGATGCGCCTCCGCTCCTACTCCTGACGCCCACTAAAAGCCAATAATAGCCGGAGGCACCGGCCACCCCGCCGGTCCCCATCAGCCCCCCCATTGGCCTACTCCTATTAGCCCTATTGGCCCCATTGGCCTTATCCGGCCTATCCCCCTACAATAGCTATAATAGCTAAAAATCCCTCCCACCAATTATGAATTATGAATTGTGAATTATGAATTCAACAAATACCCGCGACGCCCAATGGCGTCAGCAACTCCGCGACTCCATGTCCGCCAAAGAGCGCACAGCCATACCCCGCGCTAAAATGCCCGAGCTCGACCCCGCCTACCGCATCACCTGCAACGAGGAAGTCAACCAAGGGCTCAACGAAGAGCAGGCCGTCACTGAAGCCACCCGCTGCCTCGACTGCCCCGACCCGCAGTGCATGACAGGCTGCCCCGTAGGCATCAACATACCCGGATTCATCAAAAACATACAGCGCCGCAACTTCCGCGAAGCCGCCATGGTGCTCAAAGAGACATCCGCCCTCCCCGCCGTGTGCGGCCGCGTATGCCCCCAGGAACGCCAGTGCGAGTCACGCTGCATCTACCTTAAGATGAAGAAACCCGCCGTCGCCATCGGCTACCTCGAACGCTTCGCCGCCGACACCCAACGCCTCTCCGGCTCCGACGACCTCCCCGCCTGCCAACCCTCCAACGGCATGCGCATTGCCGTCGTAGGCTCAGGCCCCGCCGGACTCTCATTCGCCGGCGACATGGTCAAACTCGGTTATGACGTCACCGTCTACGAAGCCCTCCACCAGATTGGCGGCGTGCTCAAATACGGCATACCCGAATTCCGTCTTCCCAACGCCGTGGTCGACGTCGAAATCGACACCCTCGCACGCATGGGCGTCACCTTCGTCAAAGACTGCATCATCGGCAAGACACTCTCCTACGAAGCACTCCGCGACCTCGGCTACGACGGCATATTCATCGCATCCGGAGCCGGACTACCCCGCTTCATGGGCATACCCGGCGAAAACCTCATCAACATCCTCTCATCCAACGAATACCTCACCCGCATCAACCTCATGGGAGCCGGACGCGGCGACTGGGCCACACCCGTGCCCAAAGGCGACACCGTAGCCATCATCGGAGGCGGCAACACCGCAATGGACTCCGTCCGCACAGCCCGTCGCATGGGAGCCAAGCGCGCCATCATCGTCTACCGCCGCAGCGAGGAAGAGATGCCCGCGCGCCTTGAGGAAATCAAGCACGCCAAAGAAGAAGGCATCGAATTCCTCACCCTCCACAACCCCATAGAATACATCGGCGACGACAAAGGCCATGTGCGCCGCATGCGTCTGCAGCGCATGCAACTCGGCGAACCCGACGCCTCCGGACGCCGCTCACCCGTACCCGTACCCGGCGACATAGTCGACATCGATGTCGACGTCGTGGTAGTCAGCGTAGGCGTATCCCCCAACCCCCTCATCCCCCATGCATTCACCGGACTCGACGTAACCCGCCGCGGCACCCTCGTGGTCGACGACACCCTCCTCACCACCCTCCCCGACACCTACGCCGGAGGCGACATAGTCCGCGGAGGAGCCACCGTAATCCTCGCAATGGGCGATGGCCGCGCCGCCGCCACCTCAATGCACACCGCCCTCACCGCCAAAAAGCAACAACAGCAATAACAGCAATAACTATAATCCCCCCAAAAAAAGTAGGGCTGCTCCCCGGAGCAGCCGCAACCTCGCATAGCATCCATCCCCCATCTCTCCCCCTGTCCCTCTCCCTCTCCCCAAAAAGTCCCACCTGCCGGACCCGTCTGACCTGTCCGACTTGTCCGACTTGTCTGACCTGTCCGCCTCCCTCCGCCCACTCCTCCGAGCACTCAGAGATCTCCGAGTCCTCCGAGTGCTCCAAAAAGCTCCCATCCCCGCCAAATAAAAAAAATTTGGCAATCTCCGAAAAAATTCCTACCTTTGCCCGCAAACCCGCGCATGTGGCGTAATTGGTAGCCGCGTTAGACTTAGGATCTAATGTCTCAGGACGTGGGGGTTCGAGTCCCTTCATGCGCACTTCAACCCATAAAAAAAGAGGAATCCAAGTTGGATTTCCTCTTTTTATTTATGCTGATTCTCGTAGAAATCTCGCAGATTGTTTGTTATACATTATAAAAATGACTATTTTTGCATAAATAGTCAGCCCTTAAAAAGAAGCATTGGGCAGACTTCCTGATTGACGACTGT
>CAJLWO010000048.1 GCA_905210435.1 uncultured Bacteroidales bacterium | reverse complement strand
CGAGTTGAAGAAGGAGCATAGCGAGCTATGCGACTGATGAAACTTGGCGGAATTAGCCAAAAAAGGCCTCAAGATTAATTTGAAGTTTTTCCTTGCATTCTCTTATATTGTTAATACGGTTTAAATTCAAACACTCTCTTAGACATATAGATACGTGTGATATACTCATTCAATAACTAAATGAGAACCTACGTGTATATTGCAGTTTGTCTTATCTATCCATTTTCCATAACTTATGCTCTAAATCCAGAAACACTATGTAAAAGACATTTCCTATAATATGTCCGGCTACGCGCCCTTTCTGCCCTTTAATCTTCTTTATTACAGCCCAATTCACATCTTGAGCGATGTGTGACGGATGTTTAAAATCAGACAATTTGGGAAAAGTTTCATACGTAGTAATATATTTCTGTTGCTGAGCTTCTATAATATTAAGTTCAGATATGTGGCCAAGTTTTTCTAACAAATAGGCCAGATATCCTTTTGCTTGCCAATCTTCATAAGTCTGTCCCGGAGGAATTTGCATTCTGTCAAAATCTTTAAAGCTAAAAACTACTTTTGGCAACTCTCCTTCCACCGTTTTTTCATTGCGGGTATTCTCTATGCGTTTGTCAGCTTTCTTCTTGGCCGTAAAACGCTGTTCCTTAAATTTGCTTACCATCATCAGAAAAATCCGTTAGAAACTTTGAGATATTGCCAAAATATGGAATTGCCCCATATTTTCCCAAAAGATAATCCTTGTTAAAAGTTGCATCATTTCTAACAGAATTCGCCTGATTAATTTTATATTCCACTAATGAATACAAATCAGACTCGCCAAATTCATTCTTTTCCGTAAACCATATCTGATCCCTTCTCAACAATTCGCTTCGTAGTAAATTAGTGTCATGGGTCGTGATAATCAACTGAGCGTTTTTGTTGAGAGAACTTTGGAATATTTTAATCAATTCAATTGAAAGTTTGGTATGAAAACTTGCTCCAAATTCATCTATCAAAAGCGTTCCTCCATTAAATATAGTATCAAACCACGGACCAAGAAGGGCAAATATTTTCTTTGTCCCCAATGATTCAATTCCAAAAGGAGTAAGGAGCGTATCTTTCAGTTTACCATGGTCATATCTTTTGTGTTCAGAGAGAATTTCAATCTTTTTTATATCAGTTATTTCAGATTTGCTTACATTCGGACTCTTTGAAATTGCGTTGACAAATTGATTGACCGGTTCAGGGATATTATCAACATCTGTTTCTTTTATGGCTATATCATTAATTCCCAAGTCTATCACTTTAATAAATTCCATAATGCGGGCACGCATATCCGCATTACGTAAATATTGGTTCGCAGTATAATGGAGTGTATCGTCATCAAATCCTGAAAGAATATTAAATCTTTTCCGAAACCATTCTTTTATAATCATTGCCACCTCAACATTAAACTGGGCACATGTAGATAAAAACAATGCATTATGACGAGTTTTTGAGGAAATTCCTCCTGCACCTTTATAGGTCTTTGAATTGACAGTTATATTTTTATCCTCTCGTCTAAAACAATAGCTTTCTCTACTTGATTCAAGAGGCTTCACAAACAGCCATTCCGACTCAATAGATTTACCCGATATTTCAAACCCATAACGATATCGCTTGTAGTTAACGATAAACATCATTTCAAATGAACTGGGTTCATCTTTTGACTCCACGCTGAATTGATACGACATATCCTTTACAGGACGCAGAATAAAGTCGTTTCTGAAAGAATCAAGCACCATCTTCTTAAAGAAAGACATTGCCGACAACAGATTACTTTTGCCTGAGCTGTTCGCACCGTATATGGCAGCAACTTTTAAGAGTCTGGAATCAGTATTCGGCACATTAATTATATTGCATGTCTCTTCGGGGCCACATAATTCATGCTCTTTGACCGATTTTGCCGCCAACATACTAAATGAAACTTCCTCCCTGAATGACAGAAAATTCCGAATGGTAAAATCTACTAACATTTATGTATGATTTTTTAATTCACAAATCTACATAATATTTTCTTGAAAACAAATTTTTTGAGAAAATTTCGTAAATATTTTATTTTAACACCATCAAATAGGTACGATAACAATTTTAACCACTCTTTCAGTCGGCGAGGGGGATGAGGATGCGGAAGGTGGTGCCGGAGCCGGGTTCGGAGCTGAGCACGAAGATGCGGCCGTCGTGATATTGCTCTATGATGCGTTTTGCGAGAGTGAGGCCGAGACCCCAGCCGCGTTTCTTTGTGGTATAGCCGGGATTGAAGATTGTCTTCTGGCGCTTGCGGGGGATGCCTTTGCCGGTGTCGGTGACGTCGATGCATGCGAAGCGGTTTTCTATCGACGATGTTATCGTTATGGAACCGGCTCCCTCCATGGCGTCGACGGCGTTTTTGATGAGGTTTTCGAGCACCCATTCCACGAGCGGACGGGATATGTTGACCGGAAGCGGCTGGCCGTCGGGCACGTATTTGAGGGTGATACGCGACGATATGCGTGTCGACATATAGGATGCGGCTGACGACACGACGTCGCGCAGGTCGACCGGCTCAAGCGTGGGCCGTGACCCGATTTTGGAGAAACGGGAGGCTATGGTCTCGAGTCGGGTGACATCCTTGTCCATCTCCCCTACGATGTCGGGGTCGATACCCTCGGCGCGCAGCAGCTCCATCCATGCCATCAGCGACGATATGGGGGTGCCGAGCTGGTGAGCCGTCTCTTTCGACAGGCCGACCCACACCTTGTTCTGTTCGGCCTTCTTGGTTGACGACACCGCGAAATACACCACGACGATAAACGCCAGCATAACCACGAGCTGCAGGTAGGGAAAGAGGCTCAGACGCTTTAGCATCTTGGAGTCCTCGTAGTAGAGATACTGCACGATGTCGCCGCCGATATTGATTGGAATCACATTGGTTGATGTGCGCAGCTTGAGGTACTTATCATGCAGGAACACCCGGTTGGCCTCAACGGTGACAATGGGATTTATGGAGTCGACCGGGTCGGGAAGGTCGAAATTGCGGTGGTCGAGTATATTGCCGTCGGCATCGGCCAGAAGCACCGGTATGGTATGGTTGCGGCGTATGATTGAAAGCAGGAACTCGATGTCGTCGGACGACTGCATGCCTGACGATGCGGCACCGTCAGACGACTCAAACCCGGCGTCGACCGACTCGAAGGCTATCGTGGCTATGCGCTGGGTGGCATCGGCCCATATCTGCATCCTCTCGCGCTCCTGTGTGGCGAGCCCGCTGATTATGCCTGACGACACACGCAGGAATATTATCACCACTATCGCGGTGATAATAAGAAATATCAGTCTGGAATATCGTCGTATGTCGTATATATTCATGGATATAGTAGCCGCGGTTTTTAACCGCGGAAACATATTTTATTTATTTAACGTTGCGGGACGACGTTTATTGCGTCAGTGGTTGTAGTAGTCGTGGAGCATGAAACGGGCCACGGAATCGTCGTAGTTGGGGCCTATGACAATATCGGCGCTCTCCTTCACATGCGGATGCGCGTTGGCCACGGCTACGGCCACATCGGCGATGTCGAACATGGGGAGGTCGTTGAGGTTGTCGCCGAACGCCACGAGACGCTGCGCCCCGGTCGACTCCATGAGCCGCATGACGGCGTTGGCCTTGGAGACTCCCGCCGAATATACCTCAAGTATAAGTATATCTGGCATGAATATGTCGGGATAGCACGACACCGAGAAACGCCCGGTGGCGCGTATGGCGTCGGCAAGGGGCATGATGGCACGCTTCGGAGCCGTGGAAAACAGCAGCAGGACGTTGTTGTTCTCCCCCGAGGCCATCTTCTCGAACGTGAACCGCTTGAGTCGCAGATTGCTGCGAGGAGTGTAGAAATCGCGCTCGGCCTGCGTCATGTCGTAATGGTGGTAGACGACAAGTTCGCCGCTGCCGTCGAGATGGTAGACAAAGGGGTGGATGCCCGCATCGGCATATAGCGATTTGAGCAGCTCGCAGTCGTCGGGCGGTATGTAGCTCACGTCGTGGTAGGCCGAGGTGGCGTGGTCGAACATCGCGGCACCCGTGAGCACCACGAACGGCACGGTGGTGAACGTGCCCTCCATAAGCGGCACGACAGTCGCCGGCGTCCTCGCGGTTGCCACCGTGATGAGAGCGCCGTCGTGGGAGAGGTCGGAGATTATCGATGACGAACGGTTGCTGACAAAACTGCCGTTGTTGAGCAGCGTACCGTCCATATCGGTGACATAAAGTGTTCGGGTCATATCGTTCGGTTGGTGATGAATCAGATGCCGAGGAGGTCGCGTGTGATGTCAAGCGCGGTCTTTATATCCTCCTCGCCGGCCACGCAGTCGATCTGCACGTCGCCGATGCTGCGGAGCAGGGTGAAGTTGATGTCGGCCGCCGAAAGGTTTTTCTTGTCGTGGCGCATCAGGGCAATCAGACGGGGATAGTCGTCGCAGGTGAATTCGAAGCCGCCGTACACCTCTTTGACATACGCGGCAAAACGGTGGAGCACTTCGGATGAAAATCCCAGTTTCATGTGCGACAGCACAAGCTCGGTGACGAGTCCGTAGGCCACGGCATAGCCGTGGGGTATCGGCGATTTGCGCTCGAGAGCGAGCGACTCGAAGGCATGCCCCGCCGTATGGCCGAGATTGAGCGATTTGCGTATGCTTTTCTCGCAGGGGTCGGAGTCGACGATATTTTTCTTTATGAGTACGCTTTGCTTAAGCAATTCAAGAAGCGTGTCGGAATCTATATCCTCGACATGCCGGGCTATAAGACTGTCGAACGACGACGCGCCACTGAGCAGCGCGTGCTTGAGCATCTCGGCATAGCCCGAGCGAAGCTCCTCCGATGTCAGCGTGTTGAAGAAGATTGTCGATACGACTACCGTATCGGCCTGGCAGAATACGCCTATCTCGTTTTTCAGATTGCCGAAATTGATGCCCGTCTTTCCACCTACCGACGCATCGACGGCTCCAAGCAGCGTGGTCGGCACGTTGATAAAACTGATGCCGCGCTTGAACGTAGCGGCGGCAAAAGCGCCCATATCGGTCACCACCCCTCCGCCTACGTTGATAAGCAGCGAATGGCGCGTGGCTCCCTCGTCGCCGAGGCGTTTCCATATAGCCTGCGTCGAGTCGAGGTTTTTATGCATGTCGCCGGCCTTGGCCGTTATGACCGTCGCTCCGGCCACCGCCGTAGAGAGAGCCTGCAACCTCGGCAGCACGAAAGACGCCGTATTGACATCTACAAGAACAAATACTTTGCTCGGATTAATCTTTGCGACTAATGCGTCGATGGTCTCACCGACTTTATTGGTAAAAACAAGTTCTTGTGTATTCATAACCTAAAACAATTTAAATTTAAACATAATTTTGACGGTCTCCCTCCTGTAGTGCTGCACCCCGGTGCAGCCGCTCCCCTGTCGGGATTTATCCGTTTCGGCTGCTGCACCGGGGTGCAGCCCTACGGTTACTCATTTGTCCGCCGCATCCGTTCCGTCGCCGAGCAGCGTCGCGATGTTGTCGGCGAGCGCCTGCATTGACGGCAGCACTATGTCGGCACCTTCACCGGCGAGCACTTCAACGGGAACAGGCCCCGTCGTCAGTCCTATCGTGAAAGCTCCCGACGCCGCCCCGGCCCTGACGCCAAGCGGCGCGTTCTCTATCACGAAAGCCTCCTGCGGCGTGACACCCGCCCGCGCCATAGCCTTGACATAAGGCTCGGGATGGGGCTTGCCGTGCTCCACATCGGCCGACGTTATCATCAGCTCCGGGGTAAAAATACCCGGGAAATCCCTCTCCAGACGGTCAATCAGCGAACGCTGTCCCGAACCGGTCACCAGCACGCATGTCACTCCGCATCGACGGAGATACGAAAGCAGTTCTCCCGCGCCGGGCATAGGGCTGACAGCCGGCATCTCATTAAAATAAACAGTCTTGCGGTGGTAATGTTCGGCCACCTCCTCGTCGGTGGCGTCGCGGTGAAGGTATTCCCTGAACAGGAGATTGACGGTAGCTTTGCCCGTCATCCCCTCGTAGAGATAGAATCTGTCGCGGTCGGTGTCTATGCCGATGTCGTGCATCATGCGGTGCCATGCAAGGGTGTGGTGACCCATCGAGTCATAGAGCGTGCCGTCCATATCGATCAGCGCGGCCCTGAACCGCACACCCGCGCCCGAAGCCACACGGTGGCGCCGGACAAACTGTCGCAACGACCTGCTTATTTTATCCTGCAATTCTGTCATTTTATCGTATCTGTTCGTGAGAAAATATCGGCGGCCACGCTGTCGGGCACCTCAATAAGACCTTCTTTTATCATGACGGCCGAGTCGGCGGCCGAGAATCGCTCTTCGGGAGCCTGCATGTAGGATGAGTCGGCCGATCCCTGTATGCGCAGCGGTCCGAGACGCGCCGCGCGGAGGCCGCGGCGGAATGCTCCGTTGATTTCCGACAGCAGCGATATGCGGGTGTTGGCGGCGATTGAATCGCGCTGGGCCACCATTTTTTCCTTGAATTTGGCGCCTCCGAGACGTATCTTCGTATGTGCCGGCGTGCCCTTGATGTTTATGCCGAATTTAAACGGTATGGGCGACTTCAGCACGGCTATGTGGTAGTTGAGATTGAAGTCGAGGTCATTATATCCCATCACGCCGAGCTTGTAGCGGTCGATGTTGACTATGAAGGGATATAGATTTAGTATTCCGTCGGATACCGTCATCTCGATATTGAGGTGGTCAATCATGTTGCGCTTTTTATCCTTGAACATCAGCCACTTGGAGAGAGAGCGGAACGTATTGTTGTCGAATACCACCAGACTGTCGCCCGAAAATTGCATCGCGGCCTTGAGTGTAGGTATGTCGAAATACATGTCGGGGGTGATGTCGGACGTGACGGCTATCTGCGCGTTGACCACGCCCGACAGATAATGCATCATCGGCACGATGGAATCGATTGCCGGAACCACCTGCGGCAACCGGGCTATGTGGAAATTGTGCAGGTCCATCGCCATGCCGAAATTGATTTTGTCGGCCGTCGGGGCGGAGTATAGCGCCGATACGTTCAGATTGCCCACCTCGGTGTTGGCGCTCAGATTGTGGAGGTTGACCATGCCGTGGTATATAAGCAGCCGTCCGGCGAAATCGTCGAGAAGCAGATCGGAGTATATGACCTTGCGCGCATGCACGTCGAGAGTGGCGTCGATATTGACCGGAATGAGTATCGGCCCGGTGATTGAGTCGGGCAGCGAATCGGCGTTTTCGATTTCGGCAAGCTCCTCGCGTGCCCATTCGTCGGCAAGCGCCGCGTCGGCTCCCGACGAAGCCTCGCCTCCGGCTCCCGCCAGGATGCGCACTATCTCGTTGACATTGATTGAGTCGGACTCTATGTCGAAATCAACCTTGACCGGCCCGGGACGGCGCGTGGAGAGCGCCTGCCTGATATTGGACACAAGCCCCTGCACGCGGAAATCGGAATGCCCGAAGCGGTAATTGAGACTGCGTAGCTCTACGGAGTCGGTATTGAAATTCAGGTCTAGGTCGGTGAAGTTATTGCGCAATCGCATACGCGGCAGCCTCAGACTGCCTTTGGTAGCCTGCATCGTGCCGTGCAGGTTCCAGCGCCGCAGGAGCGAGCGTATCGAGTTGTCGACATTGAAATCCATCACCTCCACCCCGGCCGAATCGAGCTGCTCGGCAGTGAGACGCAACAGGCGTCCCCGGAGTGTCTGCCCCAGCGAATCGCTGGCCGACAGCGCACGCAGCGCCTCACGGCCTGCCTCTACGTTGCCGGCACCGCGCGAGCGGGTGCGGCGGCGTGGACGCAGATGCGCCGTAACATCGAGTTTGGCTCCGGTGAGCGACGTCATGTAGGCCGGCTGGGCGAGTCGCATGCGGCCGGCACTCAGACGCAGCGCCAGCAACGGTACCCGTGCCTCCCCCTTGTAGCGCAGAAGCGATGCGAATCCGCCTATATCGCGCATGCGCACCCTGACGGAATCGTCGGCCGAATAGCAGAAGAAATCGGCAAGATGCACAGCGCCGCCAAACGGATTTATCTGTGTCGTATCAGACGATGACACCACATTTGACGCACCGAAGCCGGCACGCAACGACTTGATACGGGTCTCTATCCCGGCGTCCCACATATAAGCGGTGTCAACATTGATTTTAACCATGAGCAGCGAGTCGACCCGGTGGTCGTCGCTGCGGAATGTCATGTCAGTGCCGAACGCCAGACGCGCATGGTGCGAATAAAGGCGTGTCAGCGTGTCGGTCGACGTGTATCTCAAGTCGCGGAGATTGATTTCACCGTCGATATTGGCTTTATGAAAGTCGCGCGGCGAGAAGTCCGACAGCCTTAAGTTGAATTTCGTGTCGGCGTCGAGGTGTCCCGTCAGCTTGCCGCCGAGACGGCGTTTGATGATAAGGGGCAGACGGTTGAAATCGACCGAACCGTAAAATTTACCCTTCAACACGGGATTGTCGAGCAGCGATGTCACCGTAGCCGACAGGTCGGCATTGATAGCGTTGCCGTTGAGCGTGAGTTTTTCAACCGTGACTGTCGACCGGTTGATGTCGTCGCCGTTGACTTCGGCCTTGATTTCGGCGCTCAGTCGGCGGAAATCTATCGTCTCGAAACTGAAACGGCAGTCGGGTATGCTCACCGTAGCCTCGACCCACGGCACTGTTATCGAGTCGGTTATGACAAACGGACGCAGCAGCCGCGCCGATATATCGGCCGACATGTCGGTGTCGAGCGTACGGAAGCCGTCGCGGAGCCCCTTAGGCAGATGCTCCACAAGATTGGCCGGGCGGATATTGCGCAACGCCATGTCAAGGCGGCTGAATGTCAGATTCTCCGCAATGTCGACCGATGTCGAGAGTGTCATGTCGACATCGTCCTCAAGCACGAAATGCAGGTCGTCGATATTGAACTGCGACGGCTCCCGTGCCGACCAGTTAATCCGGCCGTCGAGCGAGAAACGCATCGTCTCGTACGATACGTCGTCGAGCAGCGGGGTCTCGATGCGCGTCTGCATCTCAAGTCTGTATTGCGGCGCATCGTTGCCCTGCAGGCTGATTGTGCGCAGATTGACCGTCACGTCAACGCTATCGGCAAGCGATCGGTATCTGAACGGCCCGGCATCGGTGATTGCAAACCGGTTGACTGTGATTTCGGGCAGCGGCGTAGAGGTGGTGTCAGGCGCCGACGAGGGGAAGATATTGAAATTTGACACTGTGTCGTTGACCTGTATAAGATTGAGGCGCGGGCCGTTAAGCTCAACGTCGTAGACGGTGAACTTACCCGCCAAAGCATGCACGAGGTTGACTCCCCCCGTGAAATGTGCTACCGACAGCACCGAATCGGCATCGGCGGGAAGCGCCGCGCGCTCATGCTCCGGAAGTCCGGAGAGCGAACGGCTCACGATGTCGAGCCCGTCAATCTCGACCTTGATTTTAGGGAATGAGCTCCAGAAAGTAAGTTCGGCACGCCCTAACCTGACATCGGCATTGAGGCTCTTCGATGCCACACGCTCGATAATCGGCGTAAGCTGCTCGGGCGAAAGCACCCACACCACGGCCGAACAGATTATGACAAGCGCCACGACGAGCGACAGCAACACCCATCCCGTACCGCGCAATATACGCAACCACACCGGACGACGCCTGCGCTGACGCCTCTCCTGCGGTGCCTTTATTTTCTGAGAAATCCCGGCCCGGGACTTCTCTTCGTTATTCCTGTTATTGTCGGCCATATCCCTAAATAAAGTGTATAAATAGTTGAAATTAACGGTTATGAGCCGTCAGGACGGACCGTTATGTGAAAACACGCCTGCTTGCGCTCATATTTAACATAACAACGGCCATGCCCTTTTAGGTCATACAAAACCTCGGCAAGCAGATTTTTTAAATCCTCCTGAGTGCGTGGCAGCGAGTCATTGACACATACGAACTGTGCGTGCGATATGTCGAACGTAGTGCCATAGAGATGCGTCGATGTCTCGACAGCATTGACATTGCGGCGCCTGAGCGACTTCACCGTGGTCGGCGTGCGGAGCACCGACGTAACCTTAAGCCTGTACGCTCCCCCGCCACGAGCCTTGAGCGAATCATTGAAATTACGTCCTATCTCATGCAGCAGTTCGGCAGCCTCAGGCACTAAGTACGGCATCGAGTGTGTGAGCTCGTCGACAAAAAAGTCGTGGTTCGACGATATTTTGACGAGCGGACGGCGAGTATGCCACGCTTCGGCCGGCGAGTTTATAGGCCGTATGCCCAATCTGCGGCTCGCCTCCAGTTGCAGATAGTTGGAATCATTGAACACTTTCCCCAATGTTCCCCCAACTGAATTTATATGCATCTTTCTACCGCCGGGAGGCATCGAGTCGAGTTTCCAGTCATACGGCTGTGAGAAAAGCGGCTCCGGACGCAGCATCTCGCTAAGACGCGCAAGCTCCAGCTCCGTCTCGGCCTTCTTGGCCTCCGCCGATTTCTCATCTTCATGACCGCCGCAGCCCGACAGCACACTGCCCGTGAGAGCCACTAATGACAATATGACCGTTTCACATCTTTTCATTTCCCCTCCACTGCGTTATAAAGATTGAGGCAACCCTCCTCCAGCAGGTCAAGCACGATTTCGAAACCATCGTCCCCCTCGTAATACGGGTCGGGCACATGATCAAAATATGTCGACTTGTTGAACAAATCACCCATAGCCACGATTTTATCCTCCGCCTCAGGCGACGGAGCCACGGCATGCAGATTGGCTATGTTACTGCTGTCCATACCGATTATGAGGTCGAAGTCATCGAAATCCGACGGCGTCACCTGCCGGCAGTGATGGTCGAGTTCCAGACCGCGGTAACGTGCATGTACCCGCATGCGCGGATCGGGAAGCTGCCCGATATGATACCGTCCGGTCCCCGCCGAGTCAATGACATAACCGGCGGCACCCGCCTCGGCGACAATACGTTTCATGATACCCTCCGCTGCCGGCGAACGGCATATATTGCCGAGGCACACGAAAAGAATACGCCTTTTACCCTTCAATTCCTTATCAGTCATCATATCCTTGTCAGTCATAATCGCATCATGTTTTTGTCATTATCCATCATTAAAACACCCCAAAGCCCTAAAAAGCATCCCAAAATTCCCTAAAAACAGTTTCACAACGTAAAGATACAAAATTATTGCCAAATACCGCGCCAAAATCAGTCACCACACCCACCGCAACAAAAAAACCATAATATGGCAATAGGAGCGGGGGCGTCTCGCCCCCGTGGTATTATCCTTATCTACTGGAAGTTACCACGGGGGCGAGACGCCTCCGCCCCTATCCATTCCTCTTACGCCCGCACGACCTTTCAAACAAATGGACAGGAGCCGTGACAAAAGGACAAAATTATTGTGCTCCTGACAGGGCTGTTGTGCTATTGTTTTATATTGTCGTCATCGCGGAGGAGGTGGAGGGCGTTGCGCTGCAGACCGGCGAGTTTGGTGCGCTTGATGGCAGATCGGCGCATTATTGCCGAAAACTCCTGTTGATTCATAGCGGCTATTTTTTCGGGGGTGAGGGTGCGCAATGCCTCGCGGGGATGGAATTCGGCTATCGGAGTGTCGGGCAACGACCTGTTGTGCGGACATACGCGCTGGCACGTGTCGCAGCCGTACAGATGTCCGTGCAGGTCAGTACCGTCGGGAAATTCGCCGCGGTGCTCAATCGTCAGATACGACAGACATCGGCGTGCGTCCACCCCCTCTTCGCTCAGCGCTTTGCCGGGACATGCCGCGATGCAGCGTCCGCAGCCGTCACACGTCCCCTCATTTGGCGCATCGGGCATAAACCGCACCGTAGCAAGCACCGACCCTATGAACACGTAGCTGCCCGCGCCCGGCACGATAAGCAGCCGGTTACGCCCTACGAATCCTACGCCCGCCTTCACTGCCCAGTATCGTTCGAGCATCGGAGCCGTATCGACGCACACGCGGGTCTCCCCGCCATACGCCGCCATGATACGCGCCGCGACCCTGCCGAGCCGCTCGCGCACCACCTCGTGGTAATCGTCGCCGTGAGCGTAGGCCGCAATCGAAGCGAGATTGCCCTCGGTCTGATCGGAATGATAATAGGAAAAAGCCGCCACGACAACCGACTTCGCTCCCGGAAGAAGGAGCTGCGGGTCGCGCCGGAGCTCGCGATAGTTCTCCATGTAGCGCATATCGCCATGCATGCCGCGGGCGAGCCATTTGTCGAACCGGGCGAGCTGATCGTCATCCACAGCCACCGCATCGGCTACGCCGCAGGCCGCGCCCCCCGCCTCAGCCACCCACTGCCGCAAGGCATCCGTCGGCACGGCATCCTCCGCACCACGCGGCGCCCCGCACCCGTCACATCGGGAGGGGAAGCAGTTCGTATCCTTCATTTTGCAGCCATTCGATAGCTCGCGGGAGCACCTCTTTCATGTTGCGCTCAGCCTTGAGTGAGTCATGGAAAACGATAATGGAACCGTTGCGAGCATAGCGCCTGACATTGCGGAACACCTCTTCGGGCGACATCTTGATACTGTAATCGCGCGTCACAAGGTCATACATCACTATGTTGTAATGATTTTTGATAGCCTTGGCCTGCGCCCAGCGCATCAGCCCGTGGGGCGGACGGAACAGCGGGGAGTCGATGAGGCCGTCGGCCTCGGTGATGTCGCGCATATAGCGCAGACGCGGAGTCTTGAATCCCTGCAGATGGTGCATCGTGTGGTTGCCGTAGCTGTGGCCGCGGCGCTTCACCTCCTCATACAGATAAGGATGCTTACGCACATTGTCGCCCACGAAGAAGAATGTGGCCTTTACTCCGTAGCGGTCGAGCGTATCAAGCACCCACGGTGTCACCTCAGGTATAGGGCCGTCGTCAAAGGTGATATACGCAACCTTGCGCTTGCGTTTCTTCACACGCCATATCGCCTCCGGAAAAAGGAGGCGGTACAGCAATGGAGGTTGTTCAATCCACATAGGCGGGACAGAATGATTATGACACCCTCTTATACAATTCCCTTGAGCACACGGTTGAGTTGCTTCTCGAAGTCGGGACCTGCAGCCTTTCTGATGACAGCGGCGAGCGCATTCTCGTCGCCGCCGTTGTCGCGGTACATGTTGATAAGCTGCAACAGATAGTACGGCACGTATTTGTCGACCGACGAGAACTCGAGGTCATAGACTGAAACTTCTTTACGTTTCTCATTCCTAACCTCGACGCCATTGAAATCAAACGACTCCTTCTTCGCCGATTTATCCTCCTTGTCCATTATAAGCGAATAGAGGTAAGGCACATGCGGAGCGAAATGCTCGATTTCGGTCAGCAGCATCTTCATGCCCTTGTCCACTATCGCATCATCCTCAAGCTCCTCGCCCAGATATATGTAGAGCTGGCCTATCTGCTGACCCACCTGCACCGAGTAGGGCGACAGGCGCGCAGGCAGTTTCTCCTGCATCAGGTCGAGCACATTGACCGACTTGCGGAATCGCTCGGCGGCATATCCGGCATTTGCCTCGTTGACAGTCTCCTGATATGACCCGTCCTCACCCTCGGTCACATCGTACTTGGCGTACAGACCCTCGTTGTAGAGAGCGTTGGCGAGGTCAATCAGCGTGGAGCGGTGGGTCGTCACCATGCGGCGCACCGTCTCGTCGAGATATACATCATTGCCCGAATCGAGGCCGCCCCAGCGGAATTTGTTCATCACGTTGTCATACATCTTGTCGGTGGCCACGGCATAAGCCTGTCCCTCGCTGTATTGCGGGTCGCGTATCGGCGACACCTGATAGGCCAGACCCGTATTGCGCAGATAGGGCGACAGGTTGAGATAGTAGTCGTCGGGCACCGTCATCGCGAAGTATGCCGGACGTTTCCATCCGTCGGTCGAACCGTGGGCTATCATGTCGAGCGACAGCAGGTCGCCGAGCGAAGCCGAATTCTTGCCCGACCAGTCTACAAGAATATAATCGTCGGCCGCGGCAGCCTCCTCCTTCGTGATTACCCCTGCCTTGACCGCGTCGTCAACCTCGACGGGGATATACATCTGCGGATACCTGAGCATGCGCGTGCCGTTGAAATCGGCTTTAGGATTGACATATACATCATTGAGAGCCGAGAACGCATCGACTACAGTGGAGTCATTGCCCGCGCCGTAGACATAGACCACCTGCATGCGGTCGTAGGCGTAATCCTGCGGCTGAGCCTGGAATTCGATGGCCGCAGCGTCGTACGACGGCAGCTTCTGATGGTTGGCATACCAGTCGGTGGTGAGATACGACAGATTGACCACGCGCACGTCGGTGCGGTAGCCCTCCACCTCCTGGGCGTACCACAGGGGGAAGGTGTCGTTGTCGCCGTTGGTGAATATGATGCCGTTCTTGTCGACCGACGACAGGTAGTTCATGCCGAAGTCGCGCGTCGTATAGCGGCCGGAGCGGTCGTGGTCGTCCCATGTCTGCGACACCATCTGCAACGGCACCGCTACCGCGGCCACGCAGGCGACGGCGGCCGACAGGCGCATGGCATTCTTCGTCGACTGTTTCTTCTTGCCGAACAACGCGCGGACAAGCAGCCACAGGCCGTAGACACCCATGCCTATCCATATCGAGAACGCGTAGAACGAACCGGCATACGCGTAGTCACGCTCGCGCACCTGGTTCGGCGGCTGGTTGAGATAGAGCACAATGGCGATACCTGTCATGAAGAAGAATATGAACACTACCCAGAACTGGCATATACCCTCCTTGCCTCTTACGAGCTGGGCGGCGATGCCGAGCAGTCCCATCAGCAGCGGGAGCATGTAGAACACGTTGTGCCCCTTGTTGGCCGAGCCCTGGTCGGGCGGCAGCAGCGACTGGTCGCCGAGACGGGGATTGTCGATAAACGGTATGCCCGAAATCCAGTTGCCGCGGTTAAGCTCGCCCTGGCCCTGGAGGTCGTTCTGGCGTCCGGCGAAATTCCACAGGAAGTAGCGCCAGTACATATAGTTGAGCTGATAATCGAAGAAATAGCGGAGATTCTGCTCGAATGTCGGTGCCGCCACCTCCTCGCGCAGATCCTGTCCCGGGATGGTGAACGGAGCGCCATCCTCGTCATAGTATACGGTGACTTTCTCCGTAGGCAGCGACTCGATGCTCTCCCCTATCCAGGTGAGGTAGCCCTGCGGGTGGCCGGGCTGCTGGGAGTGCATGCGGGGGAAGAGCATATTGGGCACCATGCGCGGCTTGAGCTTCGGCTCCTGCCTTACATATCTGTCGGGCTGCACGCTCGAGGTCTTCACCTCTTTGGCATACTGCGACTTGCCGTTGCTGCTGCGGAGTTCCTGCATGGGTTGTCCGGTACCGTCGTAGATTATGGTATACTCGGGCGTCGAGGCGAACGACGGGCCGTAGAACAACGGCGTATCGCCATACTGCTCGCGGTTGAGATACGACGAGAGGGTGAACACGTTGTCGGGCGCGTTCTGGTTCATCGGCGGATTGGCCGACGCACGTATCAGCAGCAGCGTGTACGACGTGTAGCCGATGAATATCACAAGTATGCTGAGTGCCGTGAGCGTAAGGAAACGCACCGACAGCCGCTTGGCAAGGAATATGTAGGCCACGAGCGCGGCAGTGAGCACGAAGGGTATCAGCAGCGAGCTGCCTATGAACGGTATGCCCGAAAGCACCACCGACAGCACGAATGAAATCTGTATCTGCAGCTTCGACTCCTGACGGTAAAGCGACCGTATGCACCACACGAGCACGCCGATGAGTATCACGGCGTAAATGAGCACACCGATATTGAAGCTGAATCCGAGGGTGTTGACACAGAATAGTTCAAAATACTGCGAAATCTCGATGAATCCGGGCACCAGGCCGTAGAGTATCAGGCCGACCACCACCATCGAGAGAAACAGCGCGAAAAGCGAGAACTTGAATGTGGGCGAATTGCGGTAGAACCAGCACATCGCGCACACACACAGCGCCAGCAGCGCGGCGGGATAATAACCGTTGACAAGCAGCACGAGCGTCACTGCGGCAACGGCTACGGCCACTATCCACGAAAGCCACGTAGCCACCTTGAGCAGCGTCGTGTTATTGTTGATATACTGCGCCTTGCGGTAATATATTATAAGCCCGAGCGCAGGAATGGTAAGCAGGTTGAGCAGGTGCACGCCGATTGACACGCCTATGATGAACGTCACGAGTATGAGATAGCGGTCGGCATGCGGCTCGTCGGCGCGGTTGTCCCATTTGAGTATCAGCCAGAACACCAAAGCGGTACAGAACGATGAGAACGCATATACCTCACCCTCTACGGCCGAGAACCAGAATGTGTCGCTCCACGTATAGAGCAGCGCGCCGCACAATCCCGAACCCATCACCACAAGAAGCTGCGACAGCGTGAGAGCCTCCTGAGAACGCCCTACCATCAGACGCCTGACGAGATGCGTTATCGACCAGAACAGCAGCAGTATTGTCGCGGCACTGAGCAGCCCCGACATGGCGTTGACGGCAAACGCATAGTTCGACACGTCGCCACCCGTAAAGTTGATGAAAAATCTTGCGGCAAGTATGAAGATAGGGTTGCCCGGCGGGTGTCCCACCTCCAGTTTGGCACCCTGTGAGATAAACTCGGGGCAGTCCCAGAAACTTGCCGTAGGCTCCAGAGTCAGCATATAAGTGACGGCGGCGATGACGAAGCATGCCCATCCTGCCACGTTATTGATGACATTATACTTCTTATAACCGTAAAGCGGTCGTTCGCAAGAAGTTACCCCCTTTGCCGGGGAAGCAGTCGCTATACCCATAGTAAATATGCGATGATAGAAATATTATAAACATCCTTAGATAACAAGCCTCAAACTCCGTAGGGACGCACGGCCTATGCGTCCGCGCGATACGTCCAGATTCTCAGCCTATTGACGGACGCACAGACCGTGCGTCCCTACACATTGTCGGCAAAAAATCAACAGTTTGCGACTCATTATTAAGTTAATCATTAAGTCAATCCGCAAATTTAGCCATTTTTTTTGTACCCCCAACTATTTTCCCCTGCCATAATTGTTAATAACTCGAAAAACCAAACAAAAAAGGACAAGAGGGTGTATCATAACAAAAGGACAAAAGCCTTGACAGGAGCACAAAATGAAAGATTGTGCTTTTGTCAAGGCTTTTGTGCCTTTGTTTATTTATGCCGCCGGAAGTGGCGGGATTGTGGATTATTTCACTACTTTAACCGATTTGCCGGCTACGTTGACGATGAGCACACCGTTGGCTTCAACGCTGATGGGGGTGTTGGTCACGCCGGTGGCGATGGTGCGACCCATCATGTCGATTACCTTCACGTCGGCATTGGCTGTCGCGTTGGCTACGATAGTGTTGCCGTTGACTGTCACCTTGACGTCGTTGTCAGTGAGGTCGGTGGTGATGTTGCCTACACCTGCCACAAGGTTCTGGCCCCATGCTATTGCCGATGCCTTCTCGTTGTTGAGGCTCACGGCCTGCACGCCCATCTTGTATTCGCCCACTTCATTGTAGGGGAGGGTATACTTGTTGACGAACGGACGGATGGCGATGTTCTTGTTCTCGGCCACCTTAAGCGCGCCGGTCACGGGGTCGACGGGGATGTTGGCGATTACTTTGCCCGAGGGTGAGAGCACTACCACATTGTAAGCGCAGTTGGGGCTTTCGACATCGTCCCATTCGATAGTGATGGTCTTGGCAGTCTCATCAATTGAAGTCTTCACATTTGCAGGAACATCAGGAGCGATGATTTCAACATCGGTAGTGTTGTGCCAAATCCATTTTCCGAACGCCCAATCGCCGCAACCTATAATCTCACGGTAGTTCTTTCCGTCCATCTCAGCATTGTCATGAACCCAGGTGTAACCTGTCTGGAAGCGGTCAGCGAGACCGTTGCCGGTAAGGTCACCTACTGCTTCACCACCGTCACTGCCATCGAAACCGCGGATTGGCATTGCCACTGACTGAGTATAATTACCGCCGGCATCACCCATATTTACTTTTTCATCATCGCAGCCTACATAAAGGAAGTCCAGAATATCGTCACCATCAAAGTCGCGGACTATCATTTTTACGCACTCTTTATCGGGGAGACCATACTGGCTCATCGTCTCACAATAATTGTAAATTTCTTCCGGTTTGGTATTTTCGGGGTCATCGCCCATGTTATTGTGGGCATAGAGGGTCTTCCATCCGAGGCCATGGTCGCCATAACCGACATTCATAAGGTCAAGATATCCGTCACCGTCAAGGTCGACAAGCTGAGTATTGCCGGCACGGGTAAGGTAGAACTGTCCGGTGGGGTCGGTGACATCGATAAACTTCCTACCGCCTTCGCCATTGTCTACATTGAGGTAGACGCGGCCATTTGAACCGGCTTCATAAACACCGTCGCTCATTTTGTTTACCCAGCCGTCAAACACGAGGTCAAGCCAACCGTCATTGTTGATGTCGGCCATTGTCACGTTGCCAGAGATGAGGAGGAACCAGCCTTCAAGTTCGCGGGATGGAATCACTTCCACCTTTTCGTCACCTTCACCTTCGGTCACGGCATCTGTCCATGAGCCGCCTCTGGTCTCGGCGATGTTCATCTGCTCGAAACGCCCGGTACCGTCAATGTTGCGCCAAAGCTGAGCCACGCGGTTGGGCTCGCCGGGGTCGACATCGCGGGCAATTCCACAGAATGCGAGGTCCACATATCCGTCACGGTCATAGTCGCCCCAAGCGATTGTATTGAAGAAGTTGGCTCCGCCATTGTTACGGTCAGGTATCACGATGGGAAGATTACAGTTCGGCTCAATTGAGAATGTGCCGTCGCCATTGTTCTTGTAAAGGACCATGCAGAAATTGCCTTGGCTCGTGGAAGCCCTGAAATCTTCGGGGATTCTGTTGAAAAATCCGGCAGCCCAGTCATTGTTTTCTTTACCTGCGACAAGTAAATCTACCAGACCGTCGTTGTTATAATCGATTGTGGCATAATGGGGATAGGTAGCCGGCCAGATGCCATGCTTTGGATCGACATAACGGTATTTTTCCCGCTGTCCTGTCAGATTACCATCACCGTCATATACATCTTCGAACTCGCCGGTTCCTTCAGCGGAAATGATATCCTGCGTGAATGTCCCGTCACCATTGTTATAAAGCATGTTTGACGATGCCTGCCAGTTAAGCAGACCGGGCTGGCTGTAGATGGGATTTACGCCGGTACCTGAATAATAGATATCCAGACGCCCATCGTTATTGAAATCAGCCATTATACCTTGACTGCCCTGGGCGCCGACAAGAAAATTCGTTGAATTGGTGTTAAATTCCCAAGTGGCCTCAGCGCCTGCGCTGAGGGCTGTTGCAGCAGCTGCAACGAACATTAGATTTTTGGTAAAATTTTTCATGTTATAATGATTAGGTTAGAAATCTGTTTCGCAAAAATCGCAAATTATTCAGAAATGCATATACTACATTTGCGTCAGTTTTTACAACAATTGCTTCATCAAACAAATACTGCCCTTTGTATGACTTTAAAACAAAAAGACAAAAGCCTTGGCAATAGCACGAGGAGGGGGGATTTTCTATTGTCAGGGCTTTCGTGCCTTTGTTTGTTTATGCCGGTTTTATTTCACCACTTTGACCGATTTGCCGGCTACGTTGACGATGTAAGCTGGAACCATAAACCGCTCACTTTGCCGAATTTTTCAACCTTTCCGTTGCCCGAATCGTATATGTCGAGATGGTCGTCGTTGTTGAAGTCAGCCACAACAGACCCCGAACGCTCCGACCGGAAGAAATCCTTACTTGCCTGGTTGACAGTCCACTTTGCCTGCGCGCCTGCACTGAAGGCGGTAGCAGTCGCAGCCACAAGCATTAATGATTTGGTAAAATTTTTCATGATGAAATAAGTTAGGTTAGTTAAAACGTAAATTTCACGGCATTACAAAATTAGACATCGCCCGAGGCGAAAGCAACGATTTCGTCAGAATCAACCCTAAAAACGCGTGCAATAATGAGGATTTTTATAATTGTAGGGACGCGATTCATCGCGTCCGCGCTATATTTACTATGTTATGTCATTCGAGTGCGGACGCGATAAATCGCGTCCCAACAATGCATACTGAAATTCCTCCCCCCTAAAGTCAAAGTCGAAATGCAATTTTCCACCTGCATAGCCTCATATATTTTG
>CAJLWO010000047.1 GCA_905210435.1 uncultured Bacteroidales bacterium | reverse complement strand
CGTACTGCAAAGTTAACCTTTTCTTTGTTGTTGCAAAACTAATAGCGGGGGCGTCTCGCCCCCCGTGGTAACTTTCATCGTATAAGAATAATACCACGGGGGCGAGACGCCCCCGCCCCACTTATGATCAATAGAACTTGGCGCGGGCCTGCTCTACGGCTTCGCCCAATTCCTCGTATGCCTTCGTCATCTCTTGTTGCTGGGCTTCGGTAGGCTTTACGTCTTTATATTCAGCCTCCATCTTGTCAAATTTGGATTCAAGTTCCCTGCCTATATTGTCAATTTCTTCCATTGACTTGGCTTTCTTTACCTGTTCGGTGGCATCTTTTACCATGTCGATAGCTTTGTCGCAAGGATTTTTGCTGCATGATGCGAGTGTGATTGAGGCAGCGGCTACGATAGCTACAGCTGCAAGCATAAATTTCTTTTTCATAATGAATTACAGGAGCCGCCGGGTCCCCGCATTGGCATTAGACTGGTTTAAAAAAACGAAAAGCGCGAGACCGTACTTGTTGCCCGTTCCGCTTGTTGAGGCCTTCGCATTGCCCATCTTCGTTGAACGAGCAAACTTGCAGAAGCCTCACGCAGAATATGTTTATAGGTCGGCAGTATGCGCTCCCGCGCAATACTGTCGACTGAATATACATAATCCACAGGCATCTACCGTTTGCTGCATTCCTGACGAAGATATGAAAGTTGCGAAGTTTCAACAAGCCAAGAAAGAGCGTCGAGTAAACGCTTCAAAAAAATGTCAGCACCCGCCCCTCAGCCCATATCGGGCTTCCGCAGCGATATGCACCGACAAATATAATTAACATTTTAACACAATGCAACAATGCTCGAATTTTTCGCACATCAAATTGATTATCAACCAATGTCCGTCAGTGAACGGATTACAACCGCATAAAAAATTGCGTTATAGCCTCAATAGTGCGTGTCATACAACAGTCCCGCATACACTATTCGAAATTTTGTGCAAATTTGCAATAAATTTCGAATAGGAAGCAAAACTGCCTCAGAGATAATGTTATATCCGGCATAATCCCCTTCTTATCCGGTGTTACAATTTCAGCAATTGGGTCAGGTGGTGGCGGAGGGTGGCGGATACGTCATCGAGTGTTGGAGGGGTGGCAGTCTTGGAGGAGGTGGCGGCGAGTTCGCGGTGGAGGGTTGTGACGCCTTTGTCGGTGAAGCCGCAGGGGTTGATGGCCGAGAACCAGGTGAGGTCGGTCGATACGTTGAGGGCGAGACCGTGCATTGTTATGAAGCGGGAGCAACGCAGACCTATGGCGCAGATTTTTCGTTCAGCCGGCGTGCCGCAGCCTATCCATACGCCTGTCGCGCCGTCGATGCGTCCGGCCTCTATGCCATATTCGCCGACTGTCCTTATCACAGCCTCTTCCAGCAGGTTTACGTAAGTCTTTATGCCAATGCCGCGGCTTTGTAGGTCGATTATCGGATATACTACAAGCTGCCCGGGGCCGTGGAAAGTGACATCGCCTCCGCGGTCTATCTCCACTACCTCGGCGCCGCGTGACGCAAGCCATTCGCGCCGCAGCACATTGCGAGGGTCGGCATGGCGTCCGAGCGTGTAGACCGGCTGATGGGTCACCGTGATGAGATAATCGTCGCCAGGGGGCATTCCGTCGCGGCGCAGTGCGACACGGCGGTTGAAGATGTCGTGCTGCATGTCGAGCACCTCGCGGTAGGGAGCGTCGCGCAAGTCGATAAACTGTGTCATAAGTCTGTTGCAGTCTGATTATAAGTAACTGTTTAAAATTATTTTATATTAACCATTCTCATTATTTTAATATTCTGCCGGAGTCTTTTTCGTCGCTTTCCGTCTCGTCATCAGTCATGTAGCTCGCTACACTCCTTCTTCCTCACCGGAAATCGCCTGAAAAATCCTTCCGTCATAATATCAAAATAATTTTGAACAGTTACTTATCATTTCGTCACGTGGCGCTCGGCATGGTACGACGACCGCACCAACGGCGCACTCTCCACGTGCGTAAAGCCTTTCGCGAGAGCCGTCACGCGATACTTCTCGAACGCGTCGGGATGGATATATTCCCTGACCTGATAGTGATGTTCGGTAGGCTGAAGATACTGGCCTATGGTCATGATGCTGCATCCGGCGGCACGCAGGTCGTCCATCGTGGCAATGATTTCGTCGGGAGTCTCGCCGAGTCCGAGCATTATGCCGCTTTTGGCCGCTATGCCGGAAGCGGCGATATGGGCTATGACACGCAGCGAACCGTCGTAGGTGGCATGGCAACGCACCTCGGGCGTCAGACGCCGCACCGTCTCGAGATTGTGCGAAATCACTTCCGGGCGCTCGTTGATGACAAGGTCGAGCAGGTCGGTACGCCGGTTGAAATCGGGCACAAGCGCTTCGATGGTGACACCGGGGCATTCCTCCTTTATGCGATGTATCACCTGTGCCCAGTGCCCGGCACCATAGTCGGGGAGGTCGTCGCGGTCGACCGAAGTCAGCACCACATGGCGCAGTCTGAGGTCGCGCACGGCATCGACCACCCCCTGCGCCTCATCGGGATTGAGGGGAAGCGGACGGCCGGTAGCCACGTTGCAGAAACGGCAGTTGCGGGTGCAGATGTCGCCCCCTATCATGAACGTCGCGGTGCCGTTGCTCCAGCACTCGCCTCGGTTGGGACACAATCCCGCCTCGCAGATGGAGTGAAGTCCGCGACTGTTGAGATTGCCGCACACGCGGGCCGATTTCTCGCCGTGCGGCAATTTTATCCTGAGCCATTCCGGCTTGCGATGATAGTAGTTTTTCATTGGTACGTTTAGTTCTTTAAATTACTGCATCTGGCTCTGGCCCTGGGCTGACGAGGGTGCCGAATTGCCGCCCTGGAGGTCGTCGTTGACGATGGAGGCGGTAGCCTTCTTGACACCGGCTTTGACTGAACCGAAACGGTAGCTTACCGAGAAGCGTACGCCGCGCGCCTGTGAGAACGAATTTTCGCTCCACCCGTAGTAATCACCACGGTTTGTCACGCTGCGCATACCGACGCCGTGGAAAGCGAACGGGTTCATCACCTGCACCTTGGCCGTCAGGCGGTCCTCCTTGAGGAACGTGCGCTGCAACGAAAATCCGTGGAACAACGACCTGATGGTATTTGCATTGAACGTGTAGACACTTTCCAGACGGCCGCGGTCGTAGAAACAGAATCCCTCGATACGGAATTTCCACGGCAGCTGCTGGGATGCGCGGAAAAAGAAGTTTGTGCCCCAGCGGCTGTTGCTCACGCCGGGTATTCTGAGATGATTGTAGGATACCGAGCCGTTGAGCATGAGATTGGTCTTGGGGGTCACGCTCCACTGTCCGAACAACGACAGTTCCACGGTGCGTGAGCGTCCTACGTTGTCGAATGTCGAGGTTGAGAAATCGTTGCCGTCGACCGTGGTCAGCGACGTGATTGTATTGTTGGCGAAATCGTAGGAGAGAGTGGCGTCGATATTGAATTTCTGCTTTATAAGCGAATAGTTGAGCGAGAGGGTATTGTAGTGCACGCTCTCCAGGTCGGGATTACCGTAGGAATCGGACGACGGGCTCAGCGTGTGGGCCGGATTGAGGAAACTGATGCCGGGACGGTTGATACGCGTTGCGTAGGCAAACTTGAGTGTCGACGCGTCATTGATATTGTACATCATCGATGCATTGGGCACCCAGTCGTTGAGCGAACTGCCGAAGTCGGGGTTGCTGCCGTCCTTGAATTTGGCCGACAGACGCGAGTATTCGTAACGCAATCCGGCTCGGGCGCTGAATTTACCTACATTGTAACGGTAGTCGAGATAGCCCGCGCCGATGGTCGTATTATGGTCGAAGTCGGTTTTATCGGTACCGGCGCCGACATATTCGTTGGTGACTTCCGAACTGTTACGGCGGGCTACCACCTTCGCGCCGACCGACATCTTGTGATGTTCGCCGAATGGGCGCGTCCAGTCCAACTGTCCGGTATTCTCAAGGAAATTGAGATTGGAGTTGGCGTTGATGCCTGAATACGGCGCCGGAAAGTTGATAAGGTCGTAATACTCGCTCTCCGATATATCCTTGTTATTATTGTGCGAAACCTGATAGGAAAGCGTGATTACCTCCCCTTTGCGACGTGTGCTGTGCTGGTAATTGACATTTCCGTTGAAGTCGAGATAACGTGTCTTTGGCGTGAAGCTGCGTGTGCGGTAGCTGTATATCAGATCGCCTGCCGGGTCAACCATTTCGTTGAAACTCTCGCTCTTGTTCTTGGCGTCGTAGTAGAAGCCGCCGAATTCAAGGGTGATAAGATTGAGCGAGTCGATGTCGTAGGAGCCTTCGATGCCCCAGAACCCCATATTGCCTTTACCTTTGCTGCTGCTTTCATTGCGAAGCGTGTTGCCGGTATTTACGTATGTGTTGCTTGAGTTGGAACTGTTTTTGCCTTCGTTGTAGTCCTGATGATGATAACCGCCGTAGGCCGAAAGGGCGAGCTTGCCCACATTGCCGGTAAGCCATATATTTGGCATCGGAGAGCTGCTGCGGGTACTCCAGTTGAGCGAAGCGTTGCCCATAAGGCCGTTCATCGTCGTCTCCTGATTGGTGACGATATTGAGTATGGCGCCGACACCCTCGGCATCCTCTTTGGCACCCGGGTCAGTGATTACCTCAATTTTCTTAATCATCGAGGCCGGTATGGCGGCGAAAATATCCTTTGCGTTGTTGGTGAACGCGTTGTTTGGGCGTCCGTCCTTGTAAATCTTGAAGTTGGTGGAGCCCTTCACCTTTATAGTGCCGTCGGCGTCGACCGTCACCATAGGCACCTTGCGGAGCACGTCCTGCACGGTGGAAGTCTTAGCATCCTCGTCGGCCTGCACGTCATATCCGATGCGGTCGATTTCCTTGACTACGAGAGGTTTTGTAGCCACGACATCTACTTCGCCAAGCTCAGCGGCATTGTCGGTCATCATCATCGTGCCGAGGTCGGCTACCGGAGCGGATGCAGTGACCTTAGCCTTGGCATCAATCGTCTTTTTACCTACGGATGAAATGATTACGTTATACTCGCCGGCCGATTTCACCGGAAGCGAGAAAGCACCGTCATCGTCGGAGACTCCGAGCGCGGCGGCATGCACCGTATCGGTCGGGGTGAATATTCTGACAGTAGCGTATGCTTCGGGCGTGTTTTGCGCGTCAGTAATCTTGCCTTTGATTGTAAACGCGGATGCTGCGACGGCACAACTGATTGCGATGAGCGAAAATACAGCTCTTAGTGATTTCATCTTCGTGGTAAATAAATATTGTAAAATTATTAGCTGAAATGTGAAGCGTGGACAGATTGCCCTTCATGAAGACGCACACACCGTGCCGATTGTGACAACAAAGGTAGATTAATTTATGTTATCTCTATGTGATGTTAGGTAATTTTAATTCAAAAAACGTTAATACTCACGATATTTTAACTATTTTTGCGTTACACATAATAACGCTGATAAATTTTTACAAAAAACCATAAACGATGGAAACTCTTAAAGTCAAAATAATCAACCGCTCTCACCATCCGCTGCCGGCCTACGCCACACCCGGCTCGTCGGGCATGGACGTGCGTGCATTTGTAAAGCATCCCATTGTGCTCCAGCCTCTTGAACGCGTACTCGTGCCCACAGGGCTATATCTGCAGCTTCCGCGCGGCTACGAATGCCAGATACGCCCGCGTTCAGGTCTTGCCCTCAAGCACGGCATCACGATTGCAAATGCCCCGGGAACTGTCGATTCCGACTACCGCGGCGAGGTAGGCATCATCGTAATCAATCTGTCGAAAGAACCGTTTGTAATCAACGACGGCGAGCGTATATGCCAGATGGTGATAGCCCGTTATGACCGTGTGGACTGGGAACAGGTGGAACGAATCGACGAGACAGTGCGCGGCGACGGCGGATTCGGTCACTCCGGCACGGAATAAGCGCAATACGCCATACCGCTAACCGAAAACAATCGCAATGAGACATTTTTCACGAACAATAACCGTAGCCGTGGCGGCACTTAGCGTGTGCCTCTCCATAGTGGCCCGCGACAGGGCTCGATGGGACGACGAGGCGCGCCTGCGCAAAGCCGGATATATCTACGGGGAAGCCCAGCGGCAGAACGCGCTCGGCAATTCCGGAGCCACTTACGAACTGTATAAGCGAGCCTACGAACTCGACTCCACCAACTCCGACTATTATTCCGAACTCGGACTCAACTACGTCATGATGGTGAAGCGTGACGAGCCGCTCATGCTCGAGGGGATTGACCTGCTCCGCAAGAAATTCGAAGCTGACCCCACCGACTACACCAACGCCTACTATTACAGCCAGCTCATGGGGAGCACGGGCAATATCGCCCGCCAGATTGAGGTGCTCCACGTGGTCGACTCCCTCAACCCGTCGCGCAGCGACATCGCGGTATCATATGTCGACGCACTCCTCTCGAGCGAGGACACCGTAATGGTGAAGCGTGCCATTGACCGCCTCGAACGGCTTGAAGTGACGGCAGGTAAAAGCATGGAACTGACTCGCCGCAAGACTGCCATCTACGCGTTTCTCGACGACTCGGTCAGCGCTCTGCGTGAGATACACGGCGCGATAACATCGTCGCCGCTCAATCCCGAGTGCTACAGCTTCGCCGGCCGGTATTTCGAGGTGCAGGGCAAGCCCGATTCGGCTCTCGTGTACTACACCAAGGCCTGCGAAGTCGACCCCGAAAGCGGCTCGGCGGCATTCATGCTCGCCCAGTTCTACAAAAACAGCGGCGACACCATCGGCTATTCGCGCGAGATTGACCGCGCGCTGCTCGAGACCGACCTCGACATCGACGACAAGCATGAGATACTGCTTGACTATACCCGCGACCTTATCAACGACTCTACTTATCTGCCTCACGTCAACGCACTGTTCAACCGCGTCATAGACAAGAACCCGCAGGAGCCGTCGATACGCAGCCTCTATGCCGATTTTCTGTCGGTGCAGGAGGATTACAAGGCCGCTGCCGAGCAGATGGAACCGGTGCTTGACCTTCAGCCGGAGGACAACGCCAACTGGATACGCGCCGGCGTGCTGTATCTGCAGGATGAGAATTATGCCCGCGCCGAGTCGACCATGGAACGCGCACTCAAATACCACGAAAGTGACCCTGACATACACCGCCTTCTCTCCTCCGCTCTATATCTTGCCGATAAGGACAGGAATACAGGCCGGGCTATTGAGGAGATGTATCGTGCCTACGAGCTGACCGATTCCACCAAAATTGACGTACGCTCGGAGTATCTTTCAAATATCGCCGACTTCTATTCGGGTATCAATCAGCCCGACAGCGCCGCCGTATATTATGCCGACGCGATTGAGCTAAATCCCCACAATGTCCTTGCGTGCAACAATTTCGCTTACCACCTCTCCGGTTCGGATGACCCCGAACTTCTCGACCGTGCCAACGAGCTGAGTTTCTCCACTTTGGCCGAAGAGCCCGACAACCCCATCTATATCGACACGTACGCCTGGATACTCTTCAAGCAAAAGGACTACAAGAGGGCCAAGGAGTATATCGACCGCGCCCTCGCCAACAGCAGCGACGAGAATATTTCGGCCGAATATTATACCCATGCCGGCGATATTTACTTCTGGAATCAGCTTCCCGATCAGGCGGTGGAGTTCTGGAAGAAAGCGCTCGAGCTTGACCCCGACAACGAGCTCCTCGCACGCAAAGTGAAATACAAGACTTATTTCCACGAATGAAACTGCCTCGCATACTGCACGTAGCGGCATTCGCCGCCATTGCCGCCATAATATCCGTAGCGGCTCTTACCGGATGCCGCGCCTCACGCCCTGCTGCCGCAGGCACCGGGGAGCATGCCGCTGAAATGACTCTTGCCGAAAGAGCCAGCGATGTGGCAGCTGCCAATCTGCCCTGGACACAACTAAATCTGCCGGTAAAAATTGCGGTGAAATCGCCACAGAAAATTTCGCTGAGCGGACGCATATACATGCGCCGTGACCGCGACATATACATCACCCTGCGTGTGCTCGGCATGGAGGTGGCCAACATGTATGTCGACTCCGACTCGGTACATGCCGCCGACAAGCTGCACAAATACTACATCGCCGAACCCATAAAGGATATTTTTGCCGGAGCGTCGCTCACCATCGGCGACATTCAGGATGCATTGCTCGGCCGGCCGTTCATCAACAACCGCGGTACCCTGACCGACAAAATGCTCTCCGGGGTCACCCTGACCGACACCCCCGACAATCAATGGATTATGACCCCTCGCTCCAAAATCAACGGCAAGATTGAATACCAATTCAAATTCTCCAAAGAGACAAACGCCCTGATGTCACTGGTATTCAACACCGGGTCGAAGCTCTACGGCTGCACCTACTCCTCCCCTACGGAAATCGATGGCTCCCGCTTCATGGAACGTATAGCCATAGCCGCCAAAGTAGGCAAAACCGCCATCGACGCCACCATCACATTCGATTTCAACAAAGTGAAATGGGAAGTCCCCTCAAGCGCCCGCTGGCGCAACCCGTCCGGCTACAAACGCCTCTCACCCCGCGCCCTCGCCAAATCCCTCGAGGAGAAATAACTACAATTTTATCTACACTATACATTCATGATTTTTATTTGTGAATCAATATTTTGAAGTTTTTTTACTACCTTTACGGGAAATACTTCAAAATATGGCGATAGATATCACTCATCTGGTCGGCGAGACATCCGATTATGACAAGAAACAGTTTCTTGAGGTAAATAAGCCTAAAAGCTGGTGTAAAAGCGTTTCTGCCTTTGCAAACGGACGAGGTGGTTCTCTTATTTTTGGTGTGGCAGATGATAGTGCCGTAACAGGCTTGGAAAATCCGCAGATAGCTGCGGAAAAATTCAGTGAAATAATCAAGACACGACTGGATCCAGTTCCTGATTTTACGCTGACATTCGAAACTATAGAGGGAAAGACAATTATGATTGTCCGTGTTGAACCGGGGAATATTACGCCGTATTATTATATAGGAGACGGACAACAGATTGCTTTCTGCCGCGTAGGAAATGAAAGCATTCCGGCTTCTGCCAATATGCTCAGAGAGTTAGTACTACGTGGAACTCATCAGTCATACGACAGTCTGCGTTCTGACTACATGTTTGAAAATTTTGCCTTCACAAAATTACGGTCGGTTTTTCATGCCCGCACAGGTAAAGATTTTACCGATGCAGACTACGAATCATGGGGAATCACGAATGCGGACGGACACCTGACAAACGCCGGAGCACTACTGGCTGATGAAAGTCCGATACGTCATTCACGGTTGTTCTGTACACGTTGGAACGGCCTCACACAGGCACCAGGCATTCTGGATGCTATAGATGACATTGAGATATCAGGCAGTCTCGTAATACAGCTGCAGGTGGGTCTCGATTTTTGTAGGCGCAATTCAAGAAAAATGTGGCACAAAACATCCGACGGGCGTGTGGAACTACCGGATTATCCCGAAGAAAGTGTTTTGGAAGGTTTAGTTAATGCCTTGATACATCGATCTTACCTTGAAATTGGCAGTGAAGTACATATCGACATATTTGATGACCGTATGGAGATTTCTTCTCCCGGAGGGATGTATGAAAACAGACCGGTGCAGGATTGTGATATTATGAGTATCAGATCACGCAGGCGCAATCCCGTTCTTGCTGATATATTCAGCCGCCTTAAATATATGGAACGCCGAGGTAGCGGATTTAAAAAGATTTGCCAGGACTATTGTATTCAGCCCAACTACCATGAAGAATTACATCCGAAATTCTTTTCCGACAATTACGATTTTGTTCTTACCTTATATAACCTGAATTATGTGCCGATGAACAACGACCAGAGACGATTGCCACTAAGTTCCTCAAAGTTCCCCGAAGTTCCCCAAGGTTCCCCTGTTCTGACAGATCATTTAACGATTTTTTTAGGAATCCTTCAGAAATTTCCGGGAGCGACCATCAATTTATTAGCAACAGAATCCGGTGTATCTGAAAGAATGATAAAAAAGTATCTGAAGTCGCTTAAAGAGCAGGGTATAATTCATCGTGTTGGGAGTAATAGAAGAGGTTATTGGGAAATCATCGGGATTTAACCACAAGACTTTATTAAGATAACTGTTAGCACTGATAACTGCATTTAATACCCTATGCCGACAATATTTTTCCGCTGGAATATTTGCGGAATAATGATTTTGGTGTATATTTGGGATTAGAGAATATTTTTACCTATGTAGTTACACCTTAAATCAAATTATCCCATGATTATCGGTATTCCAAAAGAGATTAAAAACAATGAGAACCGCGTGGGCATGACCCCGTCGGGAGTAAAGGAACTCGTCAAGCACGGCCACAAAGTATATGTGCAGCATACCGCCGGAGAAGGATCCGGTTTTGCCGACGAGGAATACGTCAAAGCGGGCGCCGAAATTTTGCCTACAATCGAAGCGACATACGCCGCAGCCGACATGATAGTCAAGGTCAAGGAGCCGATTGAGCCGGAATACAAATTAGTGAAGAAAGGCCAGTTGCTGTTCACCTATTTCCATTTCGCGAGCGACCGCGAACTGACCGTAGCAATGCTGGAGTCGGGAGCAACATGCATCGCCTACGAGACCGTTGTAGGACCGCAGGGCGGATTGCCGCTACTCATACCCATGAGCGAGGTGGCAGGCAGAATGTCAGTGCAGGAAGGATGCCGCTTCCTCGAAAAACCGCAGGGCGGACGCGGTGTGCTGCTCGGAGGCGTGCCGGGAGTGAAACCGGCCAAGGTACTGGTGCTCGGCGGAGGCGTCGTAGGACGCAATGCCGCGCTTATGGCTGCCGGATTAGGTGCCGACGTGACCATCACCGACATCTCGCTGCCAACGCTCCGTCATCTTGCCGAAGTGATGCCGAAAAATGTAAAGACTCTTTTCTCCTCGCGCCACAATATCGAACAGGAACTGCCATCGACCGACCTCGTCATCGGCTCGGTACTGATACCGGGAGCCAAAGCACCCAAACTGATTACTGCCGACATGCTTCCGCTTATGCGCAAAGGTTCGGTCATCGTCGATGTAGCCATCGATCAGGGCGGATGCTTCGAGACGTCGCACGCCACCACACACTCCGCCCCCGTCTATGAAGTCGACGGCATAATACACTACGCCGTAGCCAACATACCGGGCGCCGTGCCCTACACCTCGACCATGGCGCTCACCAACGCCACCCTCCCCTACACGCTTCGTCTGGCCGACATGGGCTGGCGCGACGCATGCAAAGCCGACAAAGGACTCGCCGACGGCGTAAACATAGTCGACGGCAAAATCACCTTCGAAGCCGTAGCCGAAGCCTGGGACATGCCCTACACTCCCCTCCACCTCGACTGAAACCGCCTAAAGCATAAACTTTTCGAGAGACAATAAATAATATTCAGCGAGACGCCCCCGCTCCATACGGCATAGCGTCCTTGCAAATTCGTTCATTGAGTGGAGCAACACCCTCAAGTACTATCTGCGACAAATTTAATCATAGCAAGCCCGCGGAACTGGCGAGCATGTGGCGGAACGATATCAGCTTAAATATAAAACTCCACACACTCGCCTTTCCCGCGGGCTTGTTTATAATCTCAATTCCAATATTGCCCTCTGCTTGGCATCAGGCAATAATTAGCTGAGAGATAGCATTCTATGATTTACAGTTTCACTTCGTCGTCTCTTTTGATGAGAGTAAGTGCCATCCAGGGAAGAATGACTATGAATACCATGATGATTGTCACTATATTCCAACGGATAAAGGCAAATGCGCTCAGGAGCATGAAGCTGCTGACAATGAAATTGAGGAAAACGCTCAGACGGTGACGTTTCGCAGGTATGATGATGGTTCCGGCCACAAGTCCTAACAGTGCCAAGAAAGCGATTATACCGCCTATTCCCTGGAAAAGTACCGATGTCATTTTGGGAAATCCGCCGCCTGCTCCGGCTAATCCGTCGGTAAGCAATGCCGTCAAGGCGTTGGAGACCATTTCTTCTCCGGCGCTCTCAGTCGTGATGGCACAACAGTTGTTGAGTATGAAAAGAATAAAGGCAAGTCCGGCAAAAGCGGCATTCGCGATAAATGTTGTCGACGGTGAAAGAAAGCCGAGTTTACTTTCGAATTGCTTCACGTTTCCATTAATTCGATTAGTTTGTTCCATTTTTTTAGATTTTAAATTATGATTGGTTGATTATTTGAAATCAAAGTTACACCGCGCCGTCAGATTATCCAAGCAAAAACCTGTTCATGTCTGTTCATATTAAGATTTCGGCATTTGACAAAATTATATATATTTGCAATGTGGAAAATTACGATATATCAGGATTCATCGACGACAGCGGCCCTGAGGCATCAATAACGCTGTCGGAGAGCGGCAACACCGTCGTGAGGCGCATACGGCGCGGAGGGCGGTGGTATGTAGCCAAAAGCCCGGGTCGCGAAATAGACCCTGCGCTCGGGCGCGAACTGATACGTAAGGAATATGAACTGCTGTCGCGGTTGAGCCACAAGAATATCGTGCGCGTGCATAGTTGCGAGGAGATACCGGGCTACGGCACCACAATCATAATGGACTGGATTGACGGCACGTCAATCAACCGCTATCTGGCCTCGGGAAAGGCATCCCGCACCGACCGACGACGCCTCTCGCGGCAACTTATCGACGTACTGGCCTATATACACGACAGCAACATAACGCACCGCGACCTGAAACCGTCCAATCTGCTCGTCGACAATCTCGGCAATATCATGGTGATTGATTTCGGATTAGGTGACGATCCGGCAAGCTGCATGTTCAAGAACGTGAGCGGCACACCGGGATTCTCCGCGCCCGAGCTGACCGCCGACGGCGAGACATCAGACTGGCGGCGTGCCGACGTCTACGCTTTGGGTATCGTGCTTCGCGCCATTGACGGCGGTTTCATTTACAGGCACATCAGCCGGCGGTGCACCCGGCGCAATCCGGTGCAGCGTCCCGCCGGGGCACCGGCTGTAAAAGCCGCATGCTCGAGGATGCGATTCAGGCTGCGTGCCATGAGCGGCGCAATAGCCTTTATCATCGTCGCCATAGCTGCAATAGGCCTTATTTCCTTGAGAAATACCGCACCAATGGCCACTGCTCCCGCGACGGAAACGACAGATACAGCCATTACCGACAGCATACCACAGCCGGCGGAAAGAGCTACTTCGGCGGAAGATGCAGCCCCGAGCGAGTCGGCGGTACACGGAGATATACCGGAAGAAAAAACCGAGGAGAATGTGGCTGTACCCGCGCCCAATGTAAACTTCGCGCTGCTTCGGGCGATGGAGCTGCGTGACAGTCTGCGGTATCTCGCCCGGACATCGGGCCACACGGACTATGACCGCGGTCTCATTGACACGCTGACCGACAGTCTGCTCGAAATCGGCCGGACTGCCGGATGGACCGCCGATGAATATGATTTCGCTTGTAAGACGCTGAAAAGCCAGGAATTTTATGAAGGCAAACGCATCTCCTTCTATATTGCGCCTGCCTCTTTGCCGCCCGACACACTTTCTACCGTAACCCCGTGAAGCTGTCCGGCGAGATAACCGGTGAAATATTTGTCATTGCGTATTATCTTTGATATGAACATAGGTTCATTCGGTGCAAGCAGGGCAATCTCTATTATGTCGCCGGTATTCAATTTTGTATTGCATGCCTCAAGCACCTCAAACTGTTTGTCGCCCAAGTTGCGCACAATGATGTGCCGGTCGGGCAGCCACTTTATTTTCAGTTCGCTGTCAGGCTCGATATTGTCAAGACTGATTGCATTGATAGGCTTGAAATCCGACTCGCAATTCATGCTGTTGCGCAACACGTCGCTCAGCTCCGTCCAGCCGGAAAACCCTATATAACGGCACATTATCGTCAGGGTCGTACGCCGGTGTGCCTGCGAGAAATTCACCCTGCCGAAAACGCGTTTGAGAGTGGACACACTAAGCCGCTCCTTCGTGACCTGCATTATGCTGTCGCTCAGGTCAGCGAAATCCTCGGTCGTGACGGGACTGTATCCAAAACGCTCCGCAACGCGTTCACACAACAGTTTGATATAGAATTCTTCCATTTATTTGCCGTTAATGATGCAAAATTAATCAAAATGTCAATTTCGCAAAACAGGCCGCCACAAATGAACAAATATGAACAGACGAGGTGGAAGCGCGAATACCGCATATACATGCAGGGACGCGATTCAATGCTTAGGCTAAAGCATTGAATCGCGTCCCAACATGGTCTACTGTCTATTTGCGGGGCGTGAGGCGGATTGCGGCGCCTCCGCCTTTCACGAGGGCAAGAGGGAGGGTGTCGCCGCGGCTAACCGTGCGTTTGACTATGTCGTAGTGGCGCGGATGGGACTCGGAGTCGGCGCTGTCGGCTATGATTTCGACGTCATAGACAGTGCCCTTGGGGAGGAAGTCGAGCTTCACGTTGTAGCTGCGGGAGGAGTCGGAGGTCATGGCACCGATGTACCATTGGTCGCCGTTGCGTTTGGCCATAAGGATATGTTCGCCGACTTCACCGTCGAGCGGAAGCGTTTCGTCCCATGTCACGGGCACTTGGGTCACGAAGCGTTCGAGTTCGGGATATTTTGCATATTCTGTCGGAGAGTCGCATATTGTGGCAATCCACTGGTCGAGAACTACGAAGAGCGCCATTTCCTGCGCTATGGTTCCCTGCGACATGGGGGGAGTGTTGTCAATATCCTGCGGACGGAAATCGGCGTCGGTGGCCTGACGGAGCGAACCGGGAGTGAAGTCGGTCGGGCCTACGAGCAGACGTATGAAGGGGAATGTGCAGTGATGGCGGGGCGAGATAGTTCGGTCCCAGAAGTTGCATTCCTGACCGCGGTTGGCCTCATAGCCGAGAACGTTGGGGAACGTGCGGCCAAGACCCGAAGGCACGGGGCAGCCGTGGAACAGCACAAGCATCTTTTCGTCGGCGCAGCGGCGTGCGAGCTGACGCTGCCAGCGCATCGCCACCTGGTCGTTGCGTTCGAAAAAGTCGATTTTCGCGCCCGTAACACCCAGTTTCTTCATCTTTTTAATCCAGTCGCCCGGAGCTTCGAGCGGACAGCTTGCCCATGTCCATACGAATATGCCGACACCCTTTTTGGCCGCGTAGTCACACAGTTCGGCGAGGTAGCTTTCCGACCAGCCGGCATCGAGCGTCATGTAAGGTACGCCATTTTCCGAAGCCCAGTCGACGTAATATTTGTAAAGCTCGAGCGACAGGTTTTTATTGCCTACGGGGAAATCAACGCCGTCGAGCATGGCCTTATGCCACCATTCCCAAGCACTTGCGCCGGCCTTAATCCAGGATGTGTCCTCGATTTCGCAGGGGTCGGCAAGGAGGTAGACAAGTTCGTTGTTGAGCAGGTCGGCATCGCGGTCGGAGGCGATGATTACACGCCATGGTAGCGAGCGCTTGCCGCTGATACGCGCTATGAAGTCCTCGCGCGTCTCTACAAGGTGAGTGGAATAGAACTGCTTGCCGTTGACTGTATCGCCGTCGAGCACCGTTTTCGGGAAAGCCGCCCAATGGCCGCGTATCTTCTCACCTCCGGCCGGCTGGAGGTAGAGACCGGGATAATCGTAGACATTGGCTTCGGTGATGGCGACACGCACCTTTCCGCCGGGGAGGGTGAAGAGCGCCGGACTCGTACTGATAGCGCTGTCGGGGATAGCGTCGATGCTTTCGTAACGGATATATTCGCGTTCGAAGTTACGGTAAGCCTGATTGATTTCGTGGGGCTGATGTTTGAGGTCCCATTCCGTCCATGTGCGCGTCTCGCACTGCGGGAAATGCACCTTTACCGGATTATTGCCGAAATCAGCCTCGAAAAGCTCATTGGCCACGGTCAGTTCACCGGGATAATTGAGAGTCCACTGATATGCCACGCCCTCGTCGTAGGCACGCAGCGTGAGGCGGTAATCGCCGTCGTCGTAGACGAGTGTAAGCTGATTGTAATTGTCGGCGAGAGTGTCGTTTTTGCCGACAACGACGTCGACAGTGCCCTTGTGGGAAGATTTTTCGGTAGAGGTCACCGCACCGTCGCCTATCCGGCGTCCGTCAGCTTCAAGAAGCCCGATGACCGACTTGTTTATAATAGTCTTGCCCTTGTAATCGACCGAATAAGATGTAGAGCCTTCACCGGCAGTCACGGTCAGTTTATAATCCTTGTCGGGCGAGTTGACAACGTAGGTCTTCGCCGCCAGCGGAGCCACAGGCACCGCCATTGCCAGCAGCATGCACAATAGTTTTTTCATGAGAAATGTCGAAATGCAGGTTTGTTAATGTAGATTTGTTAATTTTGTTAATGTAGATTTGTTTTAATATATAATACGCCACAAATTTACCACCCGCACCCGACATTAAAAATGGATAAATCCCGTAAAACAATGGACAATATTACGATTTGCGACAATATCATACCGTCCATATTCTTCCGGCATAAAAAACCTTAACCAAATTTCCTATTAATCTGATTAAAATCCGGACTCACGCTCAGATTTTGTTAAAAAAATTTGCAAATCGGCTCAAAAATCATTATATTTGGGAATAAACCGATACCTGATTTTTCAACATTCTCTCCCATGGACTTTATTACCTACCGACGCACCCCTCATCAAAAATGGAGAAGATTTCCCCTCAGGACAATCATCACAGCCGGATGCATATTGGTTGCATTCTGTGCGGTTTCATCAGCCGAAACTGACGAATATGCCGATGAACGTATTGACATCACCGATTATTTCACTTTACCGAACGGCCATGCAACAGCGGTTGAGGAGCATGACATAGGAACGGCGAAAGAGACTCCGGTACTTGATTTCTCGCATATCAACGACGGAGAAAAACGAACAGTAGAGTACCGAATCTACGGCGACACGATTATAGAGCGCCGCAATGATAATGAAACGGAATGGTTTTCCGCAAATAACGGAATTATACGGCTGAAAGGCATCGCGTCAAGATTGTACGGACTTAATTTTAATGAAGGTGTGCCCTATCACGCCACACCGGCCAATGCGCCGGCAGACAACATATCACAAACCGACACACTGACGATAGTGCACGCCAACGGAGCCTCACAATCATATCAAATATCATCGACATATTCGGCTCGACCAGGGGGGATGATTATTACGGCAGAAGGCGACACGATAAAAGAAACCGTAATGCATATCGCCCGTTACAGTTTCTGTCCGCAAGGGAATGCCGACAGCGGCGAAACCGCGGCTTATGCCGATATACGCTGGATGGCTCCGGACAGACGGTTCCCGATTGTGGAATGGAGGAAATATGAGGGATGGAACGGCGGCCATGAATCGGCGACACTATCGACTGTGAAGATACAGCAACAGGAGAAAACACGCAAAAAGAGAAACCAGACCATAGAATCCGAGTCAGGTTCGGATTTGCAATCAATCATAATAACCGACCTCGGAGGAAAAACACTCAGGAAATATGCGCCGGAGGAGATGGCCGGGACTATTGACTACGGACTCCCGACAGGATGGTATATAATCACGGAGCAATATACCGACCGGACTGTTTCATACAAAAAGCATATCAGCCGTAACCAATCCAACCTGAAAGACTAAGTAGATTTACCTTAACTAACACTGTCCAACCACAATCACACATGGAAAAAGTCACGACATACCGACACGCAGTCACGGCAATCTTCATAGCGATGATAAGTTGCGTTTCAGGCAACGCTGCCGATGACGGCACATTCCGCGCGCCTCGCTCGGGAGGTGATATTGTGTCTTTACCGTCGGTGGAGGCAGCCGCATTGTGCCGCCATACGGAGCATTCGGTCAATCACTCCACCGGACAGGCCTCGATTACAATGCCGTTGTACACGCTGAATTGCGGAGATATGTCGCTGCCGGTGTCGATTTGCTATACCACAGGCGGCGTGAAAGTCGACGACGAGGACGGCCCGGTTGGTGTAAGCTGGGATCTGCAGTGCGGAGGGACGGTATCACGCCGTATCGTGGGGCATCCCGACGGAGCGGACGGCGCAGTGAATATTCCGTCAGGCACACCTACACTGGAATACCTGACCGCGCTCGACCATTATACCGCCGACAGTGACTATGACCGCTACAACTACCGGGCAGGAAGCTATAGCGGCACGTTCATAATCAAAGACGGGAAAATAGTTCAATTGCCCGAAACCGATGTCAAGATTATCAATCCTGATGAGGGAACATTCAGAATTATCATCCCCGACGGCACAGAATATGTGTACGACGTTACGGAAACCGTATCGTATCAATTCATCCCGATGGTACTCGACGGGAAACCGTATTTCCCCAATTATGAGAACATAATATGCCAGTGGAGACTGGGGCGCATCATAAATCCGTCGAAGACCGACTCGATAACATTTGAATATGTCGACATGGCGGCGCGGCAGCGCTACCCGTCATCTTCTCCAAGCACCTTGTCGGCAAACAACAGAGATACAAGCCCGGTGCATATATCATACCCTACTCACCGCGACTCTGAAAACAGGCATAAGTACACATACACCAACCGCCACGGACTTAGCCGCATAACCTGCCGCGCCGGAACTATACGTTTCATTGACGCCGCACAGGAACCGGTAAAAGGTTTTACTGTCAATACACATGACGGCAAAGAGGTGAGACGCGTAGCGTTCAACTACACAAAATACAACAGCAAAACAAAGCACGATATTGCGCTGTTGAAGAAAGTGACAATAAGTTCCGACGGTAAAGAAATAGACGGCGCTACGTTTGAGTATTACGACGCCGGTTCATATATGGGTAACCGTGACATTTTCGGATACAACAATTATCGGGAGGGCAAGACCTATCCTACCGAAAGCATTCTTGATGTAAAAATTCCCGAAGAGCCACGTGACTCTATCGGACATATTATTTTGCCGGGAGATTTAGGTGGGCTTATAACAGACGAAGATACAGTTATTGGCAAACGAACCACTCCTCAACGGGCAAATATTGTGATTTCAGAGTACCGGCTACCTGATTTCGACGCCTTGCAGTCAAAGTCGTTGAAATCATTCACCACGTATGCCGGAGCTACAACGGAATTCACTTACGAGGTAAACAAGGCCGCGCAGAAGTTCAAATTCGACGGCACGGAATATGATATTGCCCCCGGGCTAAGGATAAAACGGGAGCAAACTACCGACCACACCACAGGCAATATCCGTGTCAGGGAGTACACCTATTCAGGTGGTGTCTCAACAATCGACTTCAGCAAAATCAGTCTTTCTTCCTTCATCGGAATCTCAGGCTACAGGGGGGTGGTGTATGACGGGTCATTATTAGTCACACAGGTATACTGCACCACCGGTGCGACACTGTCTACATCAAGTCTTATTCCCGGAGACATCATGGAGGATGCCATAGTATATTATAGCAATGTACGGGAGACTGTTACAGGTACGGGGCTTAATTGTCCCGTCACAATCGATTATGACTTTGACACGGCAAACGTGGAATCGAAATATGTGATTGCCGGAAAGAATGGATTGTCGGAAACACAAAGTAAGTATATTCGTTTCTGCGGGACAAACATAATGCCAAACATCAATTTTTCATTAAATCAGGCTTATAGTGCTATTCTGTCACCAAAATTTATCGGGGGATATTTCAGGCAGGCACTCAAAGAGAGGGCTCTCCTGACAAAAAAGACCGAATGGGTCACAGACAGTTGCGGCGCACTGCTGTCGCCTTTGCGCATTACTGACTATAAATATTCGTCGGAGGATGAAAATGTATATACAACCGGATACTACAGCACGCCTTTGGTACGCACCGTCGACTCCCCGTTTTTAGGAGATCCGGGAGAAGATTACCAATCAGTTGACGATTTCAATTATTTCCCTGTCACGGTCGCGACCTGCAAGACATGGTGCGACAGCGTACGGACTACGGAATATGACCGTTACGGCAATTCGCGCACTGTCGTCACGGCTTACGAATACGATGACCGGCTCTATCATCGCGGCGGCAGTATACTTGACACTGACAGTTCGCGCGTGGTGCATCCCGACGGACTGACTGCAATATCGGGGCGCTACAGCCTCATCAGCAGGATAAGCAAATCGTGCGGGGGCGATGTGTATTCGACCGACTACCGGTATTCGTGCAATGCTCCGAGAGGACTGCTCTCACAGGCTACCGCACGCGGACGCATATCGATGCCGGTCAAGGAGATCTACCGACACGGAGCGTTCATGCTCGAAAAGCGCTATAATTATGCCGATTTCGGGGCAGGAAGCGGCGGGCTGCAGCTGTCGTCGCTGGTATGTGCCGCGCAGGGTGCCGTCCTTACCGACTCCGTGAGTATAACCGGTTATGACCGTTACGGCAATCCGACAGCGACAACCGGATTTAACGGACGTAAGAACAGCTACAGATGGGGCGGCTCGGGGACATTCCTGGAGCAGGTCACCGCCGACGGTAATTTCACCACTAAATATGAATACTCTCCCCTTGTGGGATATACACGGATAGAGTCACCCTCCGGCTTGGTGACCGGCTACGGATATAGCGCGGGGAGACTTGTTTCCGTGACTTCTGCCGGGGAAAATGTAACATCCTACAGTTACAGCCAGTATGGCACCGACAATATCAACAAGATCGAGACATCGCATACCGGAGCAAACGGCAACACGGTTACCGATATTGTGCGTTTCGATGCTTTCGGCAACAAGGTGCTTGAGGGTAAAACCGGAGGAAGTTCTATTATCAATATCACGAAATATGACATCTTGGGGCGTAAACTGAGTGAATATCTTCCGGTAGGCTGCGACAATCCCGACAGCGATCCGGATTGGATTGCGACGGGTGTTGCAGCAGCTTACGACGGTGACAGCGAAGCTATGCGGCGGTACGGATACATGCCGGGAAATGACGAACGTGTGCGTACCGTCACTATCGGCGGAGAGGAATTCGCCGCACACCCTGTGCGGTCGGACTACCGTTTTAACGCAGGCGCCGACGGCGAGGCGCTGTACCGCTGCCTCAAATACCGTATGGACGGCAATTCGCTTGTATGCGACGGGTATTACGCGAAAGGTACGCTGGCTATTGCCGAAACGACTGACGGCGACGGGCGCCGGACGCTCGCTTTCACCGATTTTACGGGGAAGGTGGTGCTGT
>CAJLWO010000046.1 GCA_905210435.1 uncultured Bacteroidales bacterium | reverse complement strand
TTTGTTGCTCAGGTACTTAAAAAGTTATATTTGTAATAGTGTTGCGGAATTAAGGTTAATCACTCCTTGCCCGTCAGATTCAACAATAATACCACCACCCAAAGCGATGTGTGCCGCAATGTGAAAAATATGACATTGCGGCACACTTTATCCTATCGGTTTTTGGGGCATTCAATTGGCTTTGTAGATAAATTTCCGGCCGTCCCGGATATAGAGATGCCCGTCCTGCGGATTCAGTACAGGGCGCCCCTGCAGGTCGTAAACCGGACCGTCATCGGCATTACTGTCAACAATAACATCACCCACCGAAGCATCGGGAAACTCATCCGTCTCAATGAAAACCGTAAAATAGTGCCATCCCCACGCGTTCCGGTATTTATCGGCCGTACCCTTCGGGACATAAACCCAAGCGCCTTCCGGTGTAGCGAGATGGAAATTAGTCCCACGATGTCCGAACGGCGTGTCTGAATCGGCAAAATTTTATTAAATCAAAATAATTATTAAAAAATTTAAATAATTGATAATAAATTTCCACCGGCGGGGTGTTGCACGGAGGTTTCAATATCTGTTTTTACGGCACTGACTGGATACGGTTGGGGGGATATGTCAAGAGGGGCGTCTCGCCCCATGGTATTATTCTTCATTACAGAATGTTACCACGGGAATGAGACGCCCCCCGATACACTCAATTCAGCTTATGTAGACTGAACTGAATCGAGGCCCGACAATCAGCTACGTTTCTGCGATATTTTCCGGGGCTTTAGAGACCGACATTATGGCAGATGCTTTGTCCTTGGGCCGGGGCCGGATATATCGCGTCACTGATGCGGGGAGAGTATGTGGGATTATTTCACCATGATTTTACGGGTTGTGCCGTCGCTATATACCACTATGTTCATGCCTTTGCGGGGAGTATCGGAAGCGATGCCCTGAAGATTGTAGTAGGCTACAATCTGCACGTCGTCAGTGTCTATGACTCCGGAGATACCTGATGTAGATGACGAGACGGGGATACGCACTTCGGGAATAGCTCCGAAATATGTCTGGTGGGCGGCGGCGTTGAAGTTGGGCGAACGTCCGGCGAAACGGCTGATGTTGCGGTGGTTGCCTATGGGGTCGCCGAAGCCTTTCACCTGTATCACACCTTCATTGAGGATAAATTCGGGATTTGAGTCGGCATCATAGTCCTCGGGGATTGTAAACGTCACGGCCTGGGCTTTTGGTGCCGAGCCGAAAGTGTACTGGTTGGAGCCGAGGATGAGTGCGGTGCCGTTGGGGTTGCCGTTGTAGGTCACATAGGCCGACATGTTGTATATTCCGGCGAGCTTGTTGGCGGGATGGAAGAGACCGGAGTATTGTACCGTCACTTCATCTCCGGGGAAGAAAGCAGAGGCTTCGGGATGAGTGACGTTGGTGATTTCGCGGTGGCAAGCCTTTGCAGTGAGCACCTGATAGGCCGATTTGCCCGAGGCGTCGGTCATTTTTACTATCTGGCGGCCGTGTTTAAGAAGCAGAGTATATGTGCCGTCGTCATTACGGGTGACGCCCTCCGTGCCGAAGCCGGTGTAGCTTACCGAGCGTTCGCCGATTACGGGATAGGCAATAGTGACGTCGGCGATACCTTCGGGTGCGAAGGTATAAACCGCGCCGGCCTCGGTGTCAAGATAGTAGAACACATCATGCTCGGCATCGACATTGGCGCCGGCAAGTTTGAGAGTCGCTTTGTTGTAATCTTCATTGAGAAGCATGTTGGGAATTATGCCGTCGGCGCTCTCCCCTACGGTCACGACGTACACGCCGGTGTTTTCGGGCCATATCGCGCCCCAGTATTCACCGCCGAGATAGGGATTGTGGGTGCCGTCTTTGACATTGGTGACCCTTATGGCATCGTAGGTGACGAGGACGATGGCAGTGCCCTCGCCCACGGCCCTGATTGTCGACCAGGGGGAGTCGTGGGTGTCGGCGTTATCGATTTCAATCACTCCGGCCGAAGGCTTTCCGTCAAGGCCGATTACGGTGTAGTGGAAATCGGGCTCGATGAAGTAGTTGTTTGTGGAGTTGTCGGTCAGCTGCCAGGTACGCATGGCGTGGGCATCGAATGCGTCGCCAACATTCAGGCGCAAATGTCCCTGCGGATTTATGTTGACGAAGATATCGCCTGTCTCATAACCGCTGTTTGATGAAACGTCGTGGTTGACCTGACCGGGAGCGAAAGCCTCATAATCAGCCTCGGCAAACGCTTCGGGAGTGCCCTGTCCGGCCAGAGTCAGTCCGCCGTGTTTCCAAGTGCGGAAATTATAGCTCTGGCTTTTTGCGAGACGGTAAGTCACCGTCTTGGTGTCGCCATTGACCGCAGTCGATAACGGTGCCACAATATTAAAATCGGTGAAGTGGGTAGCTTTCGTGCCGATTGATATTTCGGCGTCTGACGGAATTGTGACCGAGTAGTCATAAGCCGGGCTGACAGCTACGGCAAAAGTGCGGTTGAATGTAAGTGTCGCGGTCTGCGATGTGGTTATGTATCCTTCTGCGACACGCTTCTCCCCGGGAATAAGGCGAAGGGCAAGAGTAGAGCCGTTGAGCGCGAGGATAGTCTTGCGTCCGGCAGTGGAGCTGTCGCCCATCTTCACGTCAAGGTATTTCCCCTCTTTTGTCATCACGTCGAAATCGACGGTGTAGTCACCGTTGTCAATCGACCACAGGGTGCCGTCTTCATCCTTGTTGGTGGCATAGACGGTGTTAGTAAGGACCGCGAGCTGCGGAGTCGAAGCGGCATCGAAGCGGAGAGAGCCGTTGACAGTGGTTCCGTCGCCGGCATAGGCCGTAAGGACATATTCCCCGTCGGGAAGGTCAAGGTCGTAGACCCTGCTGACAGGAGCAGGCAGTTCGACCGGCATGCCGGTTTCGGCGGATACAAGTGTCATTGTGGGCGAAACGGCGTTCATCGTCACTTTGACGGGCGATGCGCCGGCAAACATCGCGCAGCCGGCGGCAAACAGAGGAACAAACAAATGTCTTAATTTCATGATTCGGTTTATTTTATGTTGTTTATTATTAAGTAACTGAAGATTATCTGCATATGAATTTCTTTCCGTCGCGTATGTAGATATGTCCCGGCATCGGATTTGCCACCGGGAGGCCCTGCAGGTTGTATATCATCCCGTTTCCGACGCGCGCATCATCGATGATATCGGCCACGCCGCTCCAGCTGTCGGGTTTGAGAGCAAGGAAATGAGCGGGGTTGATATAGACACTGTGCCTGCCCATAAACACACCTTCGGGCGACCACTGATACAACAGTCCGCCACTGGCGTAGTCGGCGGCGTCGGTCGCATAGATATATCCGGTGTAGGGGTTGACATATATGCCGTAGATCATCGCGAATTTCTTTATGTCGGCGAGTACCGTGCCCGGGAACTCCCCGGTGATGCCTTCGGTGCCGCCGCTTTCCATCACCGCAGCAGGGTCGATGACGATATAGTTAAACTCATACTGTCCGGTATAATAAGAATAGCGCGAGCCCACGGCATAGAAATTGCCGGCGGCATCGACACAGTTGTAGGTCGACGCATAGTCGAGTTTGACGAAGCACTCGTCGTCGGGTCGGCCGTCAAGCACGGCCTCGCAGTCCATCACGATGGTTGCGGCCATGATGTCGTAATAGTCGCCGGGGGAATTGATACAGAGATATTGTCCGCTCTGCGACATCTTGCCGTAGAGGTTTATCTGCCCCGTATCAACCGTGCGCACCACCTCCATTGTGGAAGCGTCGATGACGCTCACTGTCTGCTCATAATCATGACCTTCCTGAAATGCATAGCCGCCGGTGTTGGCCACGAACAGATGACCGTCGTACCAGGCGATGCCCTCGGGCTCATAACCCACCTCTACGGCCGACACGACCCGGAATGTGGAAGCATCGATTTTGGCGACATAACCACGGTCAAAATATTCATAGCCGGAACCGACCTTGCACTCATGTCCGTACGACGACACATACACATAGTCACCGTCAGTGGCCAGCTTGCGGTTGTTGGGAACATCTTCCGTAGCGGCCACCGCCTTGCCTTCAGGCGTGATGAACTGCACGATGTTTGACCAGTTGACGGCAATCGCTATAAGGTTGTCATTCACCGCGATGATATCGTTGGGAGTGTCGCCGAGCTTCATGCCGTTGACATCGCGGAACCAACTGTTGCTCACCACCGCGCCATCCTCGAAGTAGGTGATGCGGCCGTTGTCACTCTGCCACATGCCTTCATTAAGGAGCACAATGCGCTCCTCGGCGCCACGTGCGGCCACCGCCGTCATTACAGCGGCAACTGCCATTGTCAATTGATTTTTCATTTTTCCGTATTGTTTAGATTAGAAATGACTGATTTTGAGAGATAGCATCCTTATAAGGTCCATGTCAGAGTTACCCTGTAATTGCGTCCGGGCATGGGATAGCGCGGTATATGCTCATACTGCACGTCGAGCAGGTCGTTGATTTCAAACGAGGCCAGCACTTTCCACACTTCAGCCGAAATCTTCACATCGACGTTATTGTAGGGTTTCAGCACGTCTTCGGGGTCGGCATACGACCACATCCTCTCACCTACATGCAGGTCGGAGAGAGTCACCGACAACCCTTTCCATGCAGCTATCGCCGTGATGCCGTATGACAGTGTCGGGGAGTAGCATATCGGTTTGTTGTAGGTGTCGGCATCGGGATTGGTGCGGTTGAGGTCGCGCTGCCACGTGAGCGACCCGAGGAGCGAGAAGCGCCATGCCCCGGTCATATACCGGCCGGAGGCGTTGACGTTGAGACCGCGGCAGTACGTGCGGCCATAGTTCATCATAGTCCATGTATATGTGCCTTTAAGCGGCAGGCACACAATGCGGTCACTGATATTGTTGATATAGAAGTCGGCCTGCATCGACGCGTTCCAGCCGATGGAGTTATAACTGTATTCTGCGCCGAAGTTCCACTGCCGGGTGAATTCCGGCTTCAGATTGCGGTTGCCCGCCTGTGTGTAATAAAGGTCATTGAGAGTTGGCACACGGAAAATATTCTTGTACCAGGCCCTGAGAGTCAGGCTGCGGAAAGTGTAGCCCAGCGACACTGCGGGAGTGAAGCGTTTGAGGGGCTCGGCTGCACCCGTCTTCAGCCGCGTGTGGTCACGGTAATGCTGAAACAGCACCGATGTGGCCAGGCGCAGCCCCCCGTATCCACACTGCAGAGCCACCACAGCCTTCTGGTCGAGACGCCGCACGGAGCTGAAACGCTTCAGGTCGGCGCCGAGCCACGACATGCGTGCGTCATATCCGACATTTACCGACACCTCTCCTATCGGGCTGTATGAACCGGACACGGAGGCGTAGGCATCGTGCTGATGGTAGTGGTTGTTGACCTTGGCTGTATTCTGGTTTTCAGGATAATCGGTGCAATAGCGCAGATATTCGTAGGCATACCTGGCATTGGCCTTCATGCTGAATTTGTCGTTGAACGAGTGTTTCCACGAAGTCTGCGCAAAGAGGTCGCTGTCCCATTCGCGGCCGACGTTGTTGTATTTGTCGGAGAGGCGTCGCACAATGCCGCCGGGGCACCCGCGCTCCGACCGGTAAAAATAGAGATGCGAGGCAAATCCGCCCTTGAAGAGCGCAGCCTCGACGCGTGTGTATTCTATATCGGAATTGCTGCGGCGTCCTACCGTATCCTCGTATTCCGACTTGTAGCGGAACGTATAGTCGCCTTTTGATGAGAGATATTCGGCATCTACTAATCCGCTCCATCCGTTGCGGCACATCCGGGCGTTGACGCGCCCCATATATGTGTGGAACGAAGCCACGCGGGCAGTCACGGAAACCGAGTCGGAGTCAGGGCGGCGTGTCTGCATATATACCGTAGCGCCTGACGCATATTCCGACGCCGACTGGCATGCATCCAGTTTATTGGCATTGTATAGTGATATGGATTCGAGAGTGGACAGGGAGTATTTGCCGAGGTCGACAGTGCCGTTCTGCGCGTTTGTGATGCGTATGCCGTCGATGTATACACCCACGTGCTGCGCGCCGAGAGAACGCACGTTGATTGTCTTGAGACCGCCGAGACCGCCGTAATCCTTAATCTGGACTCCGGCGAAATATTTAAGGGCATCGGCAATGGTAGTTGTGGAAAGTGACTGAAGGTCGGCCCCGGAAAGTTTCTGGACGGTGGCAAGTTTGCGCGGGGCGGCCGTCACGGTAACGTTTTTCAAGGAGATGACAGTATCAGGCGCCTCTTCGGCGCAAACATGAAAGATTGACAACAAACCCATTGACACGGGCATGCACACACGCAGTAACACACGCAGTATAAGACTCCGGTTAGAGCCGACCTTTTTCATCTCCAAAAATTTTTGTCCGCTACGCTTACCTCGAGCGTATTTTTTGTGCGGGGTACATAAATATTGGCAGGTCTTCTGACTTATTCCATCCGCCATCGCCTTCCCGACCGGGCACTCTTGCACGTGTCAGTGGCATCGTGATGTCGGATTACAGAACTTACAGCAGCGGGTCTGTCCGGGATTCTCACCCGGTTCCCTTTTAATCGCGTCCAAGCGAACCAACTTGTCCTATAATCGCGGCAAAGATATGAATTATATGCGATATAAACAAATCCGATGGCCGCCGCCGGGCGTCAGCGAGTGAGAAACCGTGACAATCGCGAGAGCGTATATTCCATGTGTTAATATTTTTTATCATATTGACACAACCATAATAGGAGGTTAATCGTTATCTTTGTGGCGCATAACAGATATGCATGATAATCATTTAAACGAGATAAAAATATATAACCACAAACAAGATATATGGAAAATCAGGAATTAGACAAGATTTCATACGCTCTCGGTCTGAGCATGGGCAATAACTTCAGAGCTTCCGGCATCAAGGAAATCAATGTTCAGGATTTCGCCGACGGTGTGGCCGCAGTGTTTTACGGCAACCAGCCCAAAATGACATATGATGAGGCCAAGGAGGTGATACGTCAGTATTTCACCAAAATGGAGGCACGCCAGAAAGAGGAGGCTTCAAAACTTGCCGAAATCAACGAAAAGGCAGGCAAGGAGTTCCTTGAGGAGAACGGTAAACGCGCCGAGGTAAAGACTACTCCCTCGGGACTGCAATATGAGGTGCTCAAAGAGGGTGACGGCGCACAGCCCGCGTCGACCGACCAGGTAGAGGTGCATTACACCGGCAAACTGATTGACGGCACGGTATTTGACTCGTCGGAGGAGCGCGGTGTTCCCGCCACATTCGGCGTGACACAGGTGATACCCGGATGGGTGGAGGCGCTGCAGCTGATGAAAGCCGGCTCGCGCTGGCGTCTGTTCATCCCGTCGCAGTTAGCTTACGGCCCCAACGGTGCCGGCGGTGTCATCGGCCCGAACGCCACACTGATATTTGACGTCGAACTGCTGAAAGTCATCGGCAAGTAATCGGCCGGCTATTGTCGGACGAGTCGGACCGGTCGGACTTGTCGGACGGGTCGGACTTCAGGGGAGGCCTCTTTGACAGAAGCCCTTTCCGACAGATTTTTCAAACTATAACAAATCGCATCATGAAGCTCACCAAACTACGCGCTTCGGGCGCCTTAATTGTTGCCGCGATTGTGTCGACGGGCGCACAGGCTGCCGAGCCGGTCGCTGCCGACTCTACGTCGACGGCGATGGCAACCATAGTCGCAGGCTATCTGCAGCCGGCTTTCGAACGACAGTATCCGGCCGACGACACGGCGCGCCAGATGTTTGTCGACGGTATCGCCAAGGCATTCGCCATCGAGCCGGCCGACGAAGTATATTACCAGGGACTTGCCCAGGGACTCAACGTGCGCGACAATCTGGAGCGCCTGCGTGCCGAGGGCTACCCTATCGACAATGCCGCGTTCCTTGCCGCTTTGCGCGACATACTCAACGGTGGGACACCCGTCATGACCGCCGAAGCCGCCAACAAATACATGGACAGCGTGGCCAATGAGCTGAGCAAAGCCGAGCGTGCGGAGCAGGAAGCATACTTAGTGGCACAGGCTGCCCGCGAAGGTGTGCAGAAACTCCCGTCGGGACTTCTGTTTGAGGTCATCACCGAAGGAGAGGGTGAGCAACCTAAACCGGAAGATACGGTAGAGGTGCTTTACACGGGGCGTCTGGCCGACGGCTCGGTGTTTGACGGCACGGAGGGCAATGCGGTGAAATTTCCTGTCAAAGGACTGATACCGGGATTTTCAGAGGGGCTGACGCTGATGCGTCCGGGAGGTACCTACCGCTTGTTTATCCCGTCGGAACTCGGTTACGGCGAACGCGGAGCCGGCAAGGACATCCCGCCGGGTGCCGCCCTCGACTTCACGGTCACCCTCGTCGACATTGTCAAATGACAGAAACTGACACAATAATTAATGACAACATCCACATTGTAGGGCTGCACCTCGGTGCAGCCGCTATTCCGTAAAAGCGCCAATGAGCCGGAAGCGGCTGCACCGGGGTGCAGCCCTACAATGTGGATGGGACAAATAACAAATATTTGAATCTTTAATAAAAACAACTAATTAATACCAATCAAAATGAAAAAAGTATTGACTGCCGTATTCGCTACGGCATTGGTGCTCGCCACGTCATGCGGCAGCAAAGAAAACGGCAATAAAGCTGCCGGCAACTACAGTGCAGAGGAAGTAGCTCTCGGCGATTCACTCTCGACATCGTTCGGCCAGATGCAGGCAGCTCAGGCCCAGAGCACATTCAACCGCTACAAGGCAATGATGAATCCCGACCAGCTCAAGAACTTCAACAAGGACGAATATCTCAAGGGTCTGGAACTCGTTCTGACCACCGACACGGCCAACATCGCATTCCTCAACGGCGTGCAACAGGGTCTGCAGATGTACGGCATTTTCATGGACAAGAACCTCGGTGTGCCCGTCGATGCAAAGAAACTCGTAGCTGCATTTGCCGAAGTGTACAAGACAGACTCCCTGTCGCAGGAACAAATTGCTAAATACAACAGCGAATTCGAGGCTGTGCTTGGCAACGTACGGGCTAACGCCGAAGCCAAAGCCGAAGCTGAAGCCCGCGAGACCCCCGAAGCCAAAGAGAATATCGCTGCCGGCGAGAAATATATCGGCGAACGCATGGCCGAAGGTTTCCAGAAAACCCAGTCGGGCGTGGCATACAAAATCCTCAACCCCGGAGAGGGCGACAAGGTAAAGAAAGATGACATCGTCAAGATGACATACGTAGGCAAGCACCTCAACGGCGAAGAGTTCGACCGCACAATGGGCGACACTCCCACCCGCTCGGCAGTAGCCAACCTCGTACCCGGCTTCCAGGACGGTCTCTCACTCCTCGGTAAAGGCGGTTCGGCCATCATCGTAATCCCCGGCGACCTCGCCTACGGTGCAAAAGGCCGCGGCCCCATCGGCAAGATGGAGACACTTGTGTTTGAGGTGACCGTCAACGACATCGAGAGCACCCCACTCCCGCAGTGACCGTACCCGCCGGAAAATAATCCCGGCCATAACAACAAAACCATAACCGTGTGTGCCGGATATGAGAAATCATAATTGCGGCACACACTTTTTTATACCTGACTCCAAATCCGTGACAATGAAACGATATATACTGACAGCCGCGATTGCCCTCGCCACCGGTTGCATGGCTGCCGCTCCCGCCGGATCGTGGTGGGGCAAGCTAAGTTTAGGCGTAAGAGGCAGCCTGCGCATAGTGATAGACCTCGCCACCGACCCTGTCGACGGCCGGATGACCGCCACATTGAAAAGTCCCGACCAGAGCGACCGGGCCATACCCGCCTCGGTCGATTTCTGCAGCGATGACTCGATAGCAGTGTCAGTAGCCCAACTCGGCGCGGCATACCGCGCGCATGTCACGGATGGACGCATGTCGGGCACATTCTCGCAGGGGGGTGCCTCATTTCCTCTCGACATGATTCCCGGCGACGGGTCATACGCACGGCCGCAGACACCGACGGCACCCTCGGGATACACTGCCGAGGAGGTAAGATTTGTCAACCATGCGGCAGGCGACACGCTTGCCGGCACATTGTGCGTGCCCGACGGAGCGACAGGCTCCACACCGGTGGTGCTGCTTGTCACGGGGAGCGGACTGCAGAACCGCGACGAGGAGCTTGCAGGCCACCGTCCGTTTGCCGTCATAGCGGACCGTCTCGCCCGCGAGGGGATAGCCTCGCTGCGATATGACGACCGCGGATTCGGCGAGTCGACAGGCAACGGCACAAGCGCCACGACCTACGATTTCGCCTCCGACGCATCGGCCGGCACGGCGTATCTCCGCGGCCTCGACCGCTTCGGAAGCGTCGGTGTGCTCGGACACAGCGAAGGGGGCACAATAGCGGTGATGCTTGCCGGAGACGACGACGCGAATGCCGCGCCCGACTTCATCATAAGTCTGGCGGGAGGCATCGTGCCCGGACGCGACATCCTTATCACCCAGAACCGCAAGATGCTCGTGCTCGCGGGTTATTCCCCCGAGATTGCCGATACCTACTGCTCGGCGCTGAATGACCTGTGGAGCGGCACCGCCGCGACAGCGACCGATACCTCGGCATTGCCGCAGGAGCTTCGCACCAATCTGCTCATGATACCGATGCACACGGCCAAGTCGCCGTGGACCAAAACGTTTCTCGCGCTCGACCCGTCGGAGTATATCAGGAATATAAAATGCCCCGTAATGGCTGTCAACGGCACTCTCGACTGCCAGGTGGACGCAGCCGACAATCTCGGCGCGCTCGACCGGCTGCTCCCCGCGGATACGCGGCGCAACATCGTCACCTACCCCGGCCTCAACCATCTGCTGCAGCCGGCCATAACCGGCATGCCCGACGAGTATCCGTCGATAGCCGTCACCATTGCGCCCGAAGTGCTTGATGACATCACGGCGTGGATTAAGAGGGTGTCTCATCAGCGGAGGCGCGGTGCCGGCGTATCAGCATGTCGGTGAGGTAGACGGTGAACAGGGGGAACATTATCATGCCCATGACGGAGAGGATGACCGACAGTATTTTACCTGCTACGGTCACGGGATAGATGTCGCAGCCGAGCGTGGTGACCTGCATCGAAGCCCACCACAGGGCTTCCCAGTAGGAGGATACCATAGCATTGACAGGCTGCTCCCTCTCGAAGAATATCAGCGACGAGAAGTACACTATAATCAGCAGAATGGTGATGTAGACAGCAAGGATGGACTTCAGCTGGTTGCGGGTGAGATAGTCGTAGATGATGGCGAGGGCGAGGGCGCCGCGTGCCAACGGCACAAACCTGATGCAATAGAGCACATCGGGGTTGACATGGAGATTGTAGCGGTTGATGACCGACAGATAGGGTATCGACAGGATAAGGTAGTACCACCGGCGACGTATATACGCCGGGCGCGAGCCACGGGGCGTGAGCAACAGTTCGATGAAGAAGTCGGCTATGAAAACCATGCATACCCCGAACTGGAATTTCATATAGAACCTGTTGCGCAGGAAGTCGACCTTATTGTAGATGTCAATCGAGATAAACACGATCAGCGCCACCGACAGTGCGAGAATAATCCACCGCAGCGCGTCGAGAGTGCGCCGCCGCAGAAGCCCGTCGCGCGCGGGAGTGAATATGCCCCGCAGGTATGCCTGTATGTCGCCGAAAGGTTGCATGCGCGTCAGAATGACATCGAGAGAAGTATTGACAGACGGTTGTTGGACAGCGATGAGCCGTCACAGTTGTTGCGGACGGTGCGCACATATTCCATGCCGGTGCGGAAAAGGGGCGAAATCTGCCATATGACATTGCCGAGTATATAATGTCCCGACCTGAGCTGCGAGTCGTATGGGATGCCCACAGCCGAGACATAGGGGTCGACATAGTTGTGCATGTAGCTGTAGACTGCCGTGGCGAACAGAGAGCGTGAGAAGTTGTACTGCACGCCGGCGATGCACCCCCACGCCCAGGGAGCCACGAGACGGCCCGGACGGCTGTTGTCGGGCACGAGGTCGAGGCCGAGTCCGTCATTGTCCTGTATATATGACGCCATGCCTTTGCCCCCTTGCGCTTGCGCATAGAATACGAATGGGTCGGCCACCCACGAGCCGGTGAATTTGAGTCCTGCGCCGGGCACGGTGCGGTTGCATCCGGCAATATTGTCGCGGTATGTAAGTCCCCTCACTATGCCCGAGAGCCTGACGTGGGAATAGGTGTCGGAGGTGTAGCCGATATAGAACGGGACATCGGGAATACGCTGCCGCACCGAGGCTGTCATATTGTCGGCCGGGGCATCGGCGGGCACATAGCCGGTATAGTCATTTTTGGGTGCTTCTATGCCGACTCCGAAACGTATGCCGCCCGAAACGTATTTCTGGAAGTTGACCTGAATGTTGTCGTGCACACCCGATGCGACAGGCCCGTGGTTGTCGATAGTGAACGGGTCGGTGGCCTTATCGTTGTAGAGGCTTGTGGAGTAGCCTACAAGGAAATTGCGGTAGCGCATGTAGACATAGTTGGCCCGCACGGCATAGTTGTTGCCCGGACGGTTGTCGAGCTTGAACGAGATGAAGAGCCCTATCTGATTGGCCGACTGCGGAAATCCCACCACGTTGAAATAGATGTTGGAACCTTGAGCTGTCATGGCAAACGACTGGCGGTCACCGGGCAGCGCGGGGGTCAGGCCTCCGACCGATGAATTCTGCGGATCTGACGACGGATTGCCCCAGTCGTAGCTTCCGACAAATTTGAAGTTGGCTCCGATGCTGAAATAAAACGATTTGTTCTTTCCGACAATGGCGAATATCGGGTCGTTGATGAAATCCTTGTCGACAGGAGTGTTGTTGATAAGTGTCTTGTAGACCTCGACGGAATCGGAGATATTTACGCCGTCGCCGAACATATACCTGAGCGAGCCGTTGCGCGAACGGTTCGGATTATGCTGCCCCACGGAGGGTGTCACGGCAATAACGGCTGCGATGGCCAGAAATAACAGGCGAAGATGTGACATGGCTAAAAAATTTGAAACGTGGAAGCGACTCTATTTACTTCGCTTCGTAATATAAATTAAACCTTGCCGGAAGAAAAAAAGTTTTGGCCGGTGGAATAAAAAAGAGTGCCGGTGTATGAATTTGACGCATCGGCCGGGATGCTTCACTGTAATTTTGCAGCAAAAACGGTAGATATGGAGAAAGGGAACATACAGGACGGGATAACGGAGATTGCGGCGGTCGTGGCCGAGAACAGACGGCGCAACGAGGCTCTTAAGGTGAAATATGACCCCGTAAGGGGAACGGGGTGCCACGGCGAGCGCGTGAGGGTGGCGGCGCGGGAGTGGAACGACGGGCAGGTGTACATACCGGCTGCGATGAAGCGCGACAAACGGTACGCTACGGTCAGGACCAGGGAGGAATGGGTGAAGCTACGCTGCCGTCATGACTTCGAATACTGGGCGGCGAAGTGCGTAATCATCAAGGACAAGACGACGGGCGCCGACATACCGTTCGTGCCCAACGCGCCGCAGCGCCGCGTGCTCGCCGCCCTCGAGGATGACCGCATGGCGGGGAAACCTTTGCGCATGATAATACTCAAGGCGCGCCAGTGGGGCGGCTCGACTCTTGTGCAGCTGTATATGGCATGGATACAGATAACGCAGAAGGAGAACTGGAATTCGCTCATCTGCGCCCATGTCAAGGACACGGCGGCGACGATACGAGGCATGTTCACCAAGATGCTCGACCGCTATCCGGCGGCCTACTGGGAGGGGGACACGGTGCCGGCATTCAGGCCGTTCGAGCGGACACTGAACACGCGTGTGATACAGGGTCGCGGCTGCAAGGTGACACTCGGCTCGAGCGAGAACCAGGATGCGGTCAGAGGCAACGACTACTCGATGGCGCATCTGTCGGAGGTGGCGTTCTGGAAGGACACGGCGCTGTCGTCGCCGGCCGAGTTCATCCGTGCGGTTTGCGGCGGCATCAACTCCACGCCCCTCACCATGATAGTGCTCGAAAGCACGGCCAACGGCATAGGCAACTATTTCCACAAGGAGTGGCTTCGTGCCAAAAAGGGGGAGAGCGACAAGCGTGCGGTGTTCGTGCCGTGGTACGAAATCGAGATTTACCGCCGTCATGTGGCCGATGCCGCGGCGCTGTGGGAGAGTCTCGACGACTATGAGCGGGAGCTGTGGGAGCGCGGCCTGACTCTCGAGATGATACAGTGGTACCACGACAAACGCGCCGAATATCAGAGCGCCGAGCAGATGCACGCCGAGTATCCGACCACCGACGAGGAGGCGTTCATAGCTACGGAGCAAAGTGTGTTCAACCCCGCCGAGGTGGAGGCTATGCGCACCGGATGCAGCGACGCGTGCGAGAAAGGCGAACTTACGGGCGACGCCGGCACCGGCGAGGCTTCGCTCGACAATCTCCGCTTCGTGGAGTCGCCGCAAGGTTGCATGAAGGTGTGGACACGTCCCGAGGCGCGGCGCAGCGAGCGCCGCTATGTGGTGGGAGTGGACGTGGGAGGACGGTCGATGACAAGTGACTGGTCGGTGATAGTGGTGATAGACCGCTGCGGCGGCGATGACGGACGTACGCCGGAGGTGGCGGCGCAATGGCGCGGGCACTGCGACCACGACATACTGGCATGGAAGGCGGTGCAGGCGGGACGGCTGTGGGGAAACGCTCTTGTGGTGTTCGAGAGCAATACGTTTGAGAGCGAGAACATAGAGGGTGACCCGGGGCTGTACATTCTCTCGCAGGTGAAACGCTACTATCCCAACATCTATCACCGCCGCACCGACGAGGGGACGGGGAAGAAAATCGGATTTCACACCAACCGTGCCACCAAGTCGATGATAATCAACGGACTCATAGCCAAGGTACGCGAGCATGCCTACATAGAGCGCGACGAAGCCGCCCTCAACGAACTGCTCACCTATCAGGTGAAAAACAACGGCAGCTACGGGGCGCAGGATGGTTGCCACGACGACATGCTTATGGCGCGTGCCATCGCGCTGCACGTGGCTTCGGGGATGCCGTCGCCCTGCGACGACGGCAACGAGGAGGGATATTATGGCAAATTCTGGTAGCGCGAACTGATTTTTTTGGTATATTTGCAGCTACTGCAGCTATATAGCTATTGTAGCTATAATAGCTACAATAGCTATCTTAGCTGATTACGATTATTACTCTAAAAAAAGTGCTATGATACAGAATTTTGACTACATGACGCCTACACGTGTCATTTTCGGCAAGGGCGTTATCGGGCAGCTGCCCGCTGTGATGAAACCGCTCGGACGCCGCGTGCTCCTTGCCTACGGCGGAGGAAGCATAAAGCGCATAGGCCTCTATGACAAAGTGAAAGAACTGCTTAAGGATTTCGAGATAACCGAACTGTCGGGCATAGAGCCTAACCCGAAATATGCCCCCTCGGTGCTCGAAGGCGTGCGTCTGTGCAAGGAAAACGACATCGACGTGATACTGTCGGTTGGCGGCGGCAGCGTGCTCGACTGCTGCAAGGCGATTTCCACCGGCGCCAGATATGACGGCGACCCCTGGGACCTCATCATAGAAAAGGTCAGGGCTACCGATGCGGTTCCTATCGTCGACATAATGACTCTTGCCGCCACAGGGAGCGAATACGATGCCGGAGGCGTGATTTCGCGCACCGAGACCAACGACAAGGTGGCATACCACGACAGCCTGCTCTTCCCCGTATGCTCTTTCCTCGACCCGACCTACACCTTCTCGGTCAATGCCAAGCACACCGCGGCAGGCGTGGCCGACGCCTTCAACCACGTGCTCGAGCAATATTTCTGCTCCGACCACAACATGGTGGCCGACGGCTTCTGCGAGACACTGCTGCGCACGCTCATCCACTATGCCCCGATAGCGATGGCTCACCCCGACGACTATGAGGCGCGCGCCGAGATAATGTATGCCTGCATGTACGGCTGCAACGGCATTCTCGCCCTCGGCAACAGCATGTCGGGATGGCCCATGCATGCGATAGAGCACGCGCTTTCGGCATTCTACGACATCACCCACGGTGAAGGACTCGCAATCATCACTCCGCGATGGATGCGCCATATACTCAGCGAACGCACTATGGAGCGATTCGTAAACCTCGGCGTCAACCTCTACGGCATTGACCGCACCCTACCCGACCGCGAGATTGCCGAGCAGACAATCGAACGCACCTACCGCTTCTTCGAGTCAATCGGGCTGCCGATGCATCTGCGCGAAGTGGGCATCGACGAAAGCCGCCTGCGCGAAATGGCCGTGCATGCCAAGGAAAAAGACCTCTCGGCCGGCGAACAATATGTCGACCTTACAGCCGACGACATCACCGCCATACTCACCGCCTCGCTGTAACGACACACACAGGTGTGAAAATCCGGACAGCACGAATGCACGGTCGATACCGTGCTTCTCAATATGATATGATTCGCCAACGGAGAGCCGAAGGCTCGGTGGTGTCACTATCCCCGTCCGACGCATAGCGGAGGGCGGGGCGACGACTGCCTCTCATAAAGTGAGCCCGTGGAACGGGCGAGTGTGTTTAAGTGTTATATGAAGCCATTACACACTCGCCCGTTCCACGGGCTCGCTCCCTTTTCTTACTTTTACCCCGCCCTCCGCTACGCGTCGGACGGGGATAGTGACACCACCGAGCCTTCGGCTCTGCGCTTTTTTTTTATGGTATAATAACAGATTTTACTACCGTATCATAACAGAAACGACCGCTCGGGGCGGTCGCTATTAAAAATTTTTAACTTCAACTTAAAATCCCTGCCGATTGCGAGGGAGTAATTTCCGCAGGCATCACGCCTGCATTGCTTTAATAAATCGCAGCTGTAGTATTGATATACCATTCAACTGCTTTTCTAATAATCTTTTTCATAGTTGAACAAACTTTAAAACAATCCTTTTTTACCTATTCTCAATCAAGCGGCCGCTATCGGCTCAAACTCGATTTTTTCTTCCGGAACATCCCGCTGAATAGGGGTATTCCTTGAATTGTGTGCTATTGAAAAACAGTGCAAAGATAGGCACTTTTTCAAAAGCATGCAATAAAACAATGTTCTTTAACATAAAATTGTTCGGTAATCCTTCCCTTTTTTTCATTATATTTGTCTTTTATAACCATTATCAGCTATTTACAAATGTAAATATTTTGGTTAAATTTGTTACATAAAGGTTACAGAATTTGGAAAAGTTAATGCATTATGTGTGGTCGAACAGGTTATTCCCGCAGAATAACCTCGCTACAACCGACGGAAAACGGCTGCAGATCATTAACCCCGGCATCATCAACAATGATGCCGGGCCTGATTTCTTTAACGCTTCCGTGATTATTGACGGCGATACATGGGTAGGTAATGTCGAAATCCACGTGCGCGCCTCCGACTGGCATCGTCACCGCCACACCGACGACCCCGCATACCGCAACGTGATACTCCACGTGGTCGACAATGACGACATGCCCATATACCGCGCATCTGGCGAGGCGATACCGCAGTTCGTCATGAAATGCGACCCGACGCTCAACGCCACATTCCACGCCCTCGCCGACTTCTCCCCCGACACCCTCCCCTGCGTCCACGCCATCAGCCGCATACCGCACATCTACATTACCGACTGGCTTACGGCGCTCGGCTACGAACGTCTGCACGCCAAAGCCGACCGCATATCGCGCATAGTGGCCGACAGCGCCGGCGACTGGAACGAGGCGGCATACATAACCATGGCGCGCGCACTCGGATTCGGCACCAACGCCGAGCCGTTCGAACGCCTCGCACGCGCCACCCCGCTGCGCATACTGCGCCGCCATGCCGACGACCGTCTCATCATCGAGTCGATACTGCTCGGACAGGCCGGACTGCTTCCGCCACATGAAGGCCCGGAATCATATAAAGAACGTGTGATGGCCGAATACGCATTTTTTGCCGCCAAATTCGGCATCAAGGCACCGGAATGCCTCGGCTGGAAATTCTCCCGCACACGTCCGCAGAACTCCCCCTACAGGCGCATATCCTATCTCGCCGGACTGATATGCCGGCATCGCGACTTCACTGCGCGCATGCTCTCGGTTGAAAATGCCGCCGAAGCATACTCGATATTAGGCGCCGACAACGCAACCGCAAATGCCCCCGCGCTGTCGCAGGCATCGATAAACCTCCTTATCATCAACGCCGTAATACCGCTCGCCTACGCATACGCCAACTACAACGGCGACTACACCCGCGCACGCGACATCGCCGAGATGCTCCACGAACTCCCACCGGAAAGCAACCGCTTCACCACCATGTTCGCCGCCGCCGGCATCTCCATCACCTCGGCATTCATATCCCAGGCCATAGTACAGCTCCGCCGCGAATACTGCGAAAAGCGCAAATGCCTCTACTGCCGCATAGGCCACCGCCACCTGAGCGCCTGCTCCCTCCGTAAATAACAGCAAAACAAATCCGGATATAACAATTCGCATATATTATGCTATTGCTATATCCGGATCTGATGTATACGTATAAACTCAATCCATAATAAGGATTAATGGATTATGACCTTCTTAACAATATTATCCTGACGCAATATATAAACGCCATTTTCAAGCTGTTTAAGTGAGTCTGCGCTACAATCTTTCTGTATCAGGATACCCTGCAGATTATATACTTCAAAATATCTGTCAAAGTCAATTGATACTCCATCCACTCCCGCCATAGGCACGACTGTTACAAAACTCATTGCAGTCAGGCCCGAACCGTCGGCAGTAGAGGCAATGATGCGCGCCGTGCCGACAGCCTGACCGGTGACATTCCCCGCTTCATCAACAGAAGCCACCGCCGGATTGGAACTTTGCCATATTATAGTTTTATCGGTAGTAGTAGCGGGGACAAAATCCACCGTCAGACCGACAGTCTTACCCACCTCCACTTCAGGCATCAATGGGGTCACAGTTATTTCAGTAGCCAGTGTCGGAACTACCGTGATGACACACTCATCAGAGAGGCCATTGATAGTAGTGGCTGTAATCGTTGCCTCTCCGACATTATGGGCCGTGACTAAACCGGCATTGTCGACAGTGGCGACACCAAGATTACTGCTTTCAAAAAATACAAATTTATTGGTAGTAGTTTCCGGAAGTATGACAGGATTTAACTGTATGGTTTCACCATCTCTTAAAATTGCGGTTTTCCTGTCAAGACATACAGACTCGGCAGGAGTTGCTATTACCGATACCATACAGTTGGCGGAAATACCATTCGACGTTGTTGCCATAACCGCACATTGCCCAAGTCCCACGCCCGTAATTTCGCCATTACCATTGACTATAGCGACGGTTTCGTCAGAGGAAGTCCATTGCAGGGTCTTATCAGTAGTATTTGCAGGCGCAACAGTCGCTGTCACAATAGTATTTTCACCGACTTTCAATGTAACCAAAGATGGATTAATGGATATACCGGAGGCCGCGACAGGAACAACATTAACGTGAAGCATCCGCACAATTCCCGATTCCGATGTCGCGGTCAAATCACATTCACCCACATTATGTGTAATAAGATTAAGCCCCTCCACACTGACTATATCGGAAGCACTCGACGACAATTCGAAATTAATATCGGTCGCGTCGGCAGGTTCATACACCATACTTGCCGTATAAATACTGTCGGCATATAATTCCGCTGAGTCGTCAGCTATATTCACACCTGCAATATTTATCTCAAACGAGGTTACAGCCTGATGAACGAATATTTCACATGACGCAGTCGAGCCATTGGGAGCGGATACTGTAAGTGTAGTTTTGCCCGGTTTGTTTGGAGTGACAACGCCATTTTTTACCGAAGCAATCTCCTCATCCGCGATTATCCAGGTAAGATATTCTTTACTTGTTTCCGAGATACTGCCCTCCAAAACAGGACTACATTGCTCACCTATGTAGGCATCATAGGAATCCTGACTGAACTTTAAAGCCACATTCTTTATGTCATTGGGATATATATTTTTAAAATTTTTCCATTCTACCCTGCTATTATATTCAGAAATTTCAGAAACAGGTACATACACTAAAGCTTTGTCATAGGCTGCCTGACTGAAAACCGAACCAGACAGCACAACATCAGCTCCATTTGCGATCGTAATTACGACATCGCTTACCGAATCAAATGTACCGTCTTTTAAATTTAATGTACTCGAGCTGCTCGTGTCGGTTGACTTAGTAAAATTTATTTGAGTAATTTTCTCGCATCCTGCAAAAGCCTCCACAGCAATACTTAACCGGCAATTAAGACTTACTTTATCAAGATTATGACAATCGGCAAATGCTCGCTTACTTATATTTTCAAGATCTCTACCTGTGGAGAATTTTTTTGTCAAAGTTTCCGCAAAAGCCTCCTCTCCAATAGAGACCAAAGTATAAACATCAACAAAGTCATACGGCTGACCTTTAAAAGCTCGGTTCAGAACTCTTGTTACTTTATAACTCGCATCAGAAACGGATAGATACGATTCAAGGATCATTTGATTCAGGTCATTGCTCGGTTCACATGTGGGGTTCAGTCCCTTAACATAAGCGATTTGACTTTTGCTCTTTTCTGAGCTTGTTGTTGCCGACGTTACATAATAGTATTCATACATGAATCTTCCATCTGTACCATCTTTCCAAAAACCCTCAACATAAGCATTTGCATTTACATTTCCGCATAATGCGAGTAATATGATTATTAAAAATCTGTTCATGTGTCTGTTTTTTAAATTAAGTTATAAAGCATCTCTGAAAATAATTCATGAAAGTAGGAATAATTGATTTCCTTACCGTTATCAAGATTCAAGTAGAGGGGCGATGTTTCGATAAACAAATATCCGTTAGCAGATGCGAACCTTTTTTCTGTGTTATATACACCCCCGTAAGTTCTGCTGGCCGCGTATATCACATCACATTTATTGGTCAGACATTCATCAAGGAATGATTCGATTTCCTCTTCTTGTCCGGGGTCGCCAAGAGTAATAATCCCGATTACCTGATTGTTAAGACGTCCTATAATACGGTCATTAATATCTTTACCCGAATCTGGAGACAGTAACGTAAAGTCGGGATTTGATATAAGTTTTTTGATTAGGCAGTCGAGAGTCGAGGTCTTCCCTCTGCATGCTTTCCCGAATACATTGATGAGACGATTGTAGCGCTTGAATTCCGTCATATATATTCATTAACCGCCGGGCTCACACATTGGAATTAGATTGTTTAAAAAAAGAAGCGTGAGAGCCATACCTGTTGCCCGTTCCACATCTTGAGGCTCTGGAATTGCCCGGTGTAGCAGAACGAGCAAACTTGCAGAAGCCTCACGCAGAATATGATAATACGCCAACAGCTTGCGCTCACGCGCTTGCTTTTGACGGAATATACATATCCATAAGGCGTCTACTGTTTGCCTCATTTCCGGCTACACCAAAGAAATTTTCCAGATTTCAAGATGCCAGAAAAGAGCGTCGAGTATACGCTTTCTAAAATGTCCTGTATCCCCCTCCCGCAGTGCCCTTGACCGGAATCAGCCAAGCAAGACTTAACCGATTACATTCAGATTCTGCGTGAGTGGTCTACAATCACAAAGGTATTAAAATTTTTAATATCAGACTATATTTCGCTTAAAACTTTTATTTTAGACAAATATATTTATTAGTGATTGTCTAAATTTATATGATGTAGATTTTGAGAGGGATTGTCAGATGGATTCTTGCTTGCGATGAGGGAGCGTACCGTAGCTAGTCAGCCCTTAAAAACGGATATTAATTGCTGATATTCAATAAAATAAACATAA
>CAJLWO010000045.1 GCA_905210435.1 uncultured Bacteroidales bacterium | reverse complement strand
GCTGCTCCTCCGGGAAGCAGCCGTATTTTTTGGGAATAAGGTCACTAAGGTCGTTAAGGACTCTAAGGTCATTAACGACTTTAATGACTTTGGGGGGATTTTTTATTGGGTATTGCTTATTGTCTGTCTGTTTATTTATTTGGTGTCGGTGAGGCGGCGCATTGTTGAGATGTCGTCGAGGTAGTCCTGCATGTCCTGTTCGTGGTCGGCTTCTTCGGCGAGGATTTTCTTTGCGAGCTCGTTGGTTATGTAGTCCTTGCCTTCGGTAAGTTCGGCAAGTTCCTGATAACGGCGCATCGCACACTCCTCTGCTATCAGGATGGTCTTGAGGAAGTATTCGGAATTGAATGCGGTCGGTGTATCATAGACGCAACGGGCGTGTTTGAACCATTCCTGCGGTGTCAGTACGGGGACACCCTCAAGCTCAATTATACGGTCGCATACCATTGATGCATGTTTCAATTCCTCCTGTGCATGTTGCTCAAACTCACGCTGCAGGTCGACTCTCTGCGCTCCGACCACCATTTTGGCTGCGGTCCAATACTGATAGTATGCGAGCCACTCTTCTGACAAAGCGGCGTTGAGCTGGTCGAGCACTTTTGCCACATCTACTTTCCCTTTCAACAGGGCTACACTTTCTCTTGCCATAATCTTATTTTTTAATTAAAATCTCACCTATATAACACGTCGAGACAGGATTGGTTCACAGGAAGCCGTACTGAACACGAAGGGGTGACATTATGTTTTATCTATAAACCAAAGATGAAATAAACGATAAGCATTATGGCAACAAGAATTGTTTCAACTATCGCACCTCTTTCAAGAATGAGGCGAAGCAGGGATATCATATCGCCGCTTGAGTTCAAGCGTATAACCCTGGATGACATGTGTGCGATAAGCAGATTCCTGACTCATTCGAAATCGCGCACGTGCGACTATACAGTGGGCGGCATATATATGTGGGTGCATTATTTCAATTACAGCTACTGCATATACCGCAATACACTTTTCATACAGGGAGTGAGCGAGGAGGATATGAGCCGTCCGGCATTTTCGATGCCTTTAGGGGAGCTTCCGCTCGGTGAGTCGGTGGCATTGCTGAAGGATTACTGCGAACAGAACGGATTTCCGCTGCGGTTTTCGGCGATACCGGAGGACCGGCTGCAGGAGTTCATGACGACCGGTGACTGGACTGTGGAACCGCTTGCCGACTGGGCAGACTATCTCTATGATGCCGAGGGAATAGCGACCCTGTCTGGAAAGAAATACTCCAAGAAACGCAATCATGTGAACCGGTTCATGCTCGACAATCCAGAGGCACGACTGCATGCCATAAGCGGGGAGAATACTCAACGGATACTCGATGCCTTCTATAAATGGGACAATGCGGAGGAGATGCAGTCGCTGACGGCAATCGAGGAACGCGACATGACGGTGAACGTAATGGAACATATGGGACAGCTGCCGGGATTTGAAGGCGCATCGCTTGATGACGGACGCGGCAATATCGTGGCTTTCACCGTGGGTGAGGTAATCGGCGACACGCTGTATGTGCATATCGAGAAGATGAATCATGAGGTGTCGGGCGCTGGCACGGCGGTGTTCCACCTGTTTGTGAAGGCGATGATGGAGAAATATCCGGAGCTGCGTTACTGCAACCGTGAGGAGGATGTGGGTGACGAGGGACTTCGTCAGGCGAAACTGTCGTATCACCCGTCGGATGTTTTGCAGAAGTATGACCTGATCGGAGCATAAAATTGAAAAAAGTTTAGTAACTTTGGGGGTATAAAATCAAATGGGCTTACTATAAATAATCAGGCAGGCCCACTCAAGGATGGTAAAAGAGATGTCGTCAATCGAGCAAAACAGTATAACCGGGGGAGAGGGAATGACCGGGGGGAATAAGACAAAGGGGAACAGAATCAAAGTGTGGGTGGAAGCTATGCGGCTGCGCACGCTTCCGGTATCGGTGGCGGGGGTTATTGCCGCAATGGCTCTCGGCGAGATATTCGGCTGCTTCAAGACGGTGCCCGCGCTGCTGTGCCTGCTGTTTGCGGTGCTGGCGCAGATTTCATCGAATTTCGCGAACGAATATTTCGATTACCGCGGCGGCCTTGACCGTCCGGGACGCGTGGGGCCGAGACGCGGCGTTACCGAAGGTGACATCACCCCGCAGGCGATGCTGCGTGCCACAATCGCATGTCTTGCCGCAGCCTGCATCACAGGTTGCGTGCTGATAATATGGGGCGGCTGGGAACTTATCCCGGTGGGGCTGCTGATAGCGGGAGGCGTATTCGCCTATTCGGCAGGGCCGTATCCGTTGTCGCACCACGCTTTGGGGGAAGTTGCGGTAGTGATATTCTTCGGCGTGATACCCGTCAACATGACGTATTATATCATGGGGCACCAATTCGGGGAGACAATACTGATGGTATCGCTTGCCATAGGACTTATGGGTGCCAATATACTGCTTGTGAACAATTACCGTGACATTGAAGATGACCGCGCGGTCGGCAAACATACGATAGCCACGATGTTAGGCGGCAAATGTGCCTTGACGCTCTATCTGCTGAACGGGTGGATTGCCATGATGCTGACGGCACCGCTGTTCATCGAACTGCCCCTCGCGATATGGGCAGCTCCGGCGCTTTACTTAGGATGCCACACGATGCTGTGGTGCGCGCTGCTGCGACGCAGCGGACGCGAACTCAACAAGCTGTTAGGGATGACCGCGCTCAACATGTTGGCGTTCACACTGGTATTCGCGCTCATAGTATTCGTGATATAAGCGGCAAGCCTACGGTTAAAGTTCCAATTCAAATAAAACATACTCTCAGAATAAAATAAACGACAATGTCGACACTGACACCTGTAATACAGCTCAAAAGCCCGAAATTATACTATACGGGGGTGATGCTCGCCAATCCCGCCGAAACGGACATAGTGCAGGGCATCAATGTGGTGATAGGCGCTAACAGTTCGGGAAAGTCAACATTAGGCAACATACTCGAAAAGGGGTGGAATTTCCGCACGAATGTAATAACCTCGCCACTGGGGAAGCCGTCGGTAAAGAAAATCGAATTCTCCGACATACATTCGCTGCCGGGACTTAATGTAGAATATTACCAGCAGCGGTATGAGGCCACGATGAATGACGAGGTGCCGAGTGTGGCCGACATTCTCGGAGATAAAATCAACAGCGCCCGATGGGAAGAACTGACACAGATGTTTCACCTGCATGGAGTGGAGGAACGCAAAATCAACTATCTGTCGTCGGGCGAACTGAGGAAACTACTCATAATCAACGCACTCATCGACCCGGTCGACGTACTGATACTCGACAATCCGTATATAGGCCTTGACGCGGCTTCGCGCGTGATACTCAACGAAGCCATCGACGCGCTCAACCGGCGTGGCATCACGACAGTGCAGCTCGTGGCCAATCCGATTGACATACACCCGAACGCCACACAGGTGATACCGATGCAGAATCTCACCATATTGCCTGCAATCAGCGAGTTCAGTTCCATAAAATGGGTACAGTCGTCGGTAATGCATCTTTTCGACTACGCCGTCAACATCGCCGACATACCCCTGCCGCCCGTCACCGACAACGAGCCTGTGGATACGGTGATGAAAATATCGCACGGGGTGGTCAACTACGGCAACCGCCGCATAATCGACGGAATAGACTGGGAGGTGAAGGACGGGCAGTGCTGGGCCCTCTCGGGACCGAACGGTTCCGGAAAATCGACGCTGCTGTCGCTCATATGCGCCGACAATCCTCAGGCTTACTCCAATGACATTACCCTTTTCGACCGCCGCCGCGGAAGCGGAGAGTCGATATGGGACATCAAACGGCGCATATCGTTCGTAAGTCCGGAACAAAGCCTGCATTTCCATCCGGCTGGCGATGTGGCTACGATAGTGGCGCAAGGGCTCAACGACACCACCGGAGTGTTCATTCCCCTCAAGCCTGGACAGAAGGAACTTGCCGAACAGTGGCTCAGGCTGCTTCATTTAGAGCACCTGGGACCGCGCAGCATAGGCACGCTGTCAGGCGGCGAGAAGCAGATGGTGATGCTGGCGCGAACATTCATAAAGCAACCGCGGCTTATGATATTCGACGAACCGCTTCACGGACTCGACTATGCCCGCGCCCGTGCCGCCCGCGCCATCATAAACCACTTCGCCGCGAGGTCGCGCACCTCGGAGGGACGCTACCCGCTGTCGCTCATCTTCGTGAGCCACTATGCGGAGGAACTGCCTGAATGTGTAACCTATACAAAAACTCTCGGATAAACGCCGTGCAACTGACCCGACTGCATATTACCAATTTCAAGAATATCGCCGAAGCCGACCTGAGTTTCAGCCCGAACATCAACGCGCTGCTCGGCGACAACGGCATGGGCAAGAGCAATCTGCTCGATGCCATATATTACCTCAGTTTCTGCAAAAGCTTCACGTCGCTCCCCGACGCGGGGATAGTACGTGCGGGCGAGACGTTCACGATGATGCAGGGCGACTATCTGCGCCGCTGCACGGAGGAGCAGGTAGCGTTCGGATATGCCGCGGGGAAGCGCAAATCGTTCAAACGCGGCGGCAAGGAGTACAGCAGGCTGAGCCAGCACATAGGGCTGTTTCCGCTCGTGCTCGTATCGCCGGCCGACATGGAGCTTGTGGGGGGCGGTACGGAATGCCGACGCAAGTTTATCGACATGCTCATATCGCAGACCGACGCCACCTATCTGAACCACCTGATACGCTACAACTCGGCACTGCAACAGCGCAACCGCCTGCTGCGCGACCATATTGCCGACCCCAATCTCTATATTGCCGTGGAAATGGCGATGGAGATGTCGGCGGAATATATCACAAACGCCCGCCGGGAGATAACGCAACGGCTGCGCGACACATTCGTACGGCATTACCGCGACATAGCGCGCACGGATGAGACGCCGGGGATAGAATACCGCTCGGCGCTCGACATGTCGGGGCGGAGATACTGCGAGCTTCTCGACGAGTCGCGCCGAAGGGATGAGATTGTAGGACACACTACAACCGGCCCGCACCGCGACGACCTCGAACTGACGCTTGACGGAATGGCGGTGAAGAATACCGCGTCGCAGGGTCAGTCGAAAACATTCACGATAGCGCTGCGGCTGGCTCAGTACGAGTTCATGCACGAGGCGACGGGTATGAGGCCGCTATTGCTGCTCGACGATATATTCGACAAACTGGATTCGCGGCGTGTGGCAAACATTGTCGAAATCGTGAACCGTGACATATTCGGCCAAATATTCATAACGGATACCAACCGTGACCATCTTGACTCCATCATGTCGGCCATGACCGGTGCGGACTACAGCTTGTGGAATGTCAGCTCGGGAAAATTCGAACCTATAAAATGACCGCGCTATGAAACGAACCGACCCGATATCAATAAAACAGCTCATAGACAAGGTGATGCTTGAGAGCGACACCCGCGATGCGATGATGCAGCAGCGGGCATCGTATCTGTGGACCGAAGTTGTGGGAGCGGGAGTCAACAGGTTTACGTTCCGTCGATATGTCGAGAATGGGGTGCTTCATGTGTATATCACGTCGGCATCACTGAAAAACGACTTGGGTTTTCTGAGGCAGAACATACTGAAGGAAATCAACGGCCGGCTCGGCGCGGAGGTGCTGAGCGACATTGTGATACACTGACAGGTTGAGGCGGTTTGCGGACGCACAGACCGTGCGTCCCTACGTTTTGAGAGTTCTGACGACATCACAATATACTATAAAACAGTTTAATAAGATACAAAAATGAGATACCAATTACCTGAATGTAAAAATCCGAAGGTGCCGGCACCGGTGTGCGAGTTCAGCCACAGGATGCCGCTGCAGGTACGTTTCAACGATATTGACATATTGGGTCATATCAACAACTCGGTATATCTGTCGTTTTTTGACCTGGCAAAGGCCGAATATCTGACGGGAGCCACTTCGGCACGCGTGGAGATTGGCGGCATAGCTGTGGCTATCGTGAACATCAACTGCCAGTTTTATTCGCCGGGTTATTTCAACGAGCCGCTGGAGGCTGCCACGACAGTGACAAGAGTGTCGCACCGCAGCCTGTGCATGGAGCAACGCATATACAATCCGACCAACGGCGACGTGAAGTGCATTGCCACGACAATCATGGCCGGTTTTGACCCGAAAACAGCCCGAGGAACCGAAATTCCGCAGGAATTTATCGCGGAGCTTGAGGCATTTGAGGGCAGAAAACTGTTTGTGGAAAAGGCCGGCGGAAAGCAGTAAGCCCACCGGAATGGCAAAACTGATATTATAAATTTTGCAACACACTCCCCACCAACGCCCATTTGAACGATAAAAAGATTTGCAGGATAAATAAAAAAAGGTTATCTTTGCAGGCACTAACAGGCTGCTCGAATGGTGGAATGGTAGACACGAAGGACTTAAAATCCTTTGGCTATTGCAGCTGTGCGGGTTCGAGTCCCGCTTCGAGCACGCGACATAAAGAGAGGAATCCATTGAATGGATTTCTCTCTTTATCATTATTTTATGATTTTTTTGGGTTGAGGTGTAACATTTTTTGTATATTTGCGTATTAGTATGTGATGGTATCATGGTGATGATGTGGCATTTCCAAAAAGTAGGGACGCACGGCTCGTGCGTCCGCGAAACAGGGGCTGACCGTCAGTTGATTATCGGACGCACGAGCCGTGCGTCCCTACACCATCAGCTGAATTTTTGTAGCATTGCTGCACCCTGATTATCAGACATCGACTTTATTTTTGTAATCAAAAATTACATTTCAAAATAATTAGCAGATGAAAAAATTTTTCAAAAAGGCGTTAATGCTTGTCGGAGCGTTTCTGATGCTCCATGCAACAGCGTCGGCACAGGACATGCCGCTTCCGGTGGATTCGGCAGTGCGCATCGGCACTCTTCCCAACGGACTTACCTATTACATCCGCCACAATGAGAAACCCAAAGGACAGGCCGATTTCTACATCGCCCAGAAGGTGGGAAGTATTCTTGAGGAGGACAACCAGCGCGGTCTGGCACACTTCCTGGAACACATGTGCTTCAACGGCACAAAGAATTTTCCCGGCAACGGTATCATCAACTGGCTCGAGACAGTCGGCGTGAAGTTCGGTCAGAACCTGAATGCCTATACCGCTGTCGACGAGACCGTATACAATATCTCCAACGTTCCAGTAGCACGCGAGGCAGTGCAGGATTCCTGTCTGCTGATACTCCACGACTGGGCCAACAACCTTCTTCTTGAAGACAAGGAGATAGACAAGGAGCGTGGCGTCATACATGAAGAATGGCGTTCGCGCAACGTGGGCCAGATGCGTATTCTCGAAAACCTGCTGCCTACAATCTATCCCGACAGCAAATATGCCTACCGTCTGCCTATCGGCACAATGGAAGTGGTAGACAATTTCCCCTATCAGGCACTCCGCGACTATTATGAGTCATGGTACCGTCCCGACCAGCAGGGTATAATCGTAGTCGGCGACATCGACGTAGACCGTATCGAGGGCAAAATCAAGGAGATGTTCTCAGACATCGAAATGCCTGCCGATGCTCCCGAGCGTGTATATTTCCCGGTGCCCGACAACGAGGGCACAATCTATGCCATCGGTGCCGACAAGGAGCAGCAGAACTCTCTTGTATGGCTTTACTTCAAGAGCGATCCTTTCCCCAAAGAGATGAAAGGAAACATGTCATACTTAGTGCAGAAGTATGTCATGAACATGATTACCTCAATGCTCAACAACCGTTTCAGCGACCTTGCCAACAAGCCTGACGCACCGTTCGCACAGGCAGTAGCGATGGACGGTGATTTCCTGCTTTCAAAAACAAAGGATGCACTGGCATTTGTAGGCGTAGGCAAAGACACGGACCTCACCCCCGTGCTCCAGTCAATCTACCGCGAAGCTCTCCGTGCAAAACAGAGCGGATTTACCGTAGGTGAATACCAGCGCGCCAAAGACGAATACATGTCGCAGCTCGAACGCGCGTACAACAACCGCAACGACCGTGAGAACGAGCCTTTCGTCAATGAATATGTACGCCACTTCATCGACAACGAGCCTATCCCCTCCGTCGAGGACGAGTATCAGCTGATGCAGATGATTGTGCCGATGCTCAACGTGGAGATGATCAACTCGGTGCTTCCCGAACTTATCACCGACAACAACCGCGTGGTATGGGCACTCCTTCCCGAAAAAGATGGTGTGGCACTTCCCACCGAGGAGGAATTCGCAGCTGCAATGAAAGCTGTCGACGGCGAAACTCTCGAAGCATACGTTGATGAAATGAAGGCAGAGCCTCTCATCCCCAATCTTCCCGCAGCAGGCAAAATCGTAGCGGAAAAGGCACTCGAGCAGTGGGGCGCAACCGAACTGACACTGTCCAACGGCGTGAAGGTGATAGTGAAGCCCACGAAGTTCAAAGCCGACGAGATAATGTTCACAGGGACCGCATTCCGCGGCACCGCTCCCCTTTCGGCCGAGAATGACACCGACATCAAGAATATCGAACTTGTACTCTCGTCGAACGGTCTGGGCGACTATACCGAAATCGACCTCCAGAAATACCTGTCGGGCAAGCAGGCTACCGTAAGCCTCGAAATCGGCAACTTCGAGAGTGAAATCGCAGGTATCACCACTCCGAAAGACCTCCCCACCCTGATGGAACTCCTCTACATGACGATGACCGACGTGACTATCACCGAGGATGACTTCAAGGCGCTCCAGAGCAAATATGCAGGCGTGCTGCGCAACCAGGAGTCGAATCCGCAATACATATTCGGCCGCGACGTAGCCAAGAGCCTGTTCGCCAATCCCCGCCGTCTGCCCATCACTTCGGAAGAGGTAGAGGCAGCCAACCGCGAGAATATCCTCAACATCATCCATGACGCCACATCGAATGCCGCCGACTATACCTTCGTATTCGTAGGCAACATCGACATGGATACATTCCGTCCGCTCGCAGAGCAATATATCGCGACCCTTCCGGCCGATGCCTCGAAGGTGGCCAAAGAGGTCAAACTCGACAACAGCCTCACTATACGCGACGGTAAAATCGATGACACCTACACCACCAAGATGGAGACTCCGCAGACCTACGCTGTCGTGATGGCTACTGCCGAGATGCCCTACAACGCCAAGAACGCAAGTCTTGCCTCAATCACCGGCCAGATACTTTCAAAGCGTCTTCTCGACACAGTGAGAGAGGATATGGGCGCTGTCTATTCTATCGGCGCTTACGGCTCCATGAACCGCATGCCCGGCAAGAACACGCAGCTTGCATCGCAGTTCCCCATGAAACCGGAAATGAAGCAGGAAGTCCTCGACTTCATCGCAGCCGAAATCGAGCGCATGAAGGGCAATGTGACACAGGAAGAGCTCAACAAGGTGATTGAATTCATGGTCAAATCGGCCAACGAAGGCAAAGAGAAGAACAGCAGCTGGATGAGCGCAATCAGCGGCTGGACAGAAAACGGCGTAGATACGTTCAACGGCAATGTGGAGACTTTGCAGTCAATCACTGTCGCTGACGTGCAGAAATTCCTCACCGACCTTATGGCACAGGGCAACTACGCGATAGTAATACTTGACCCTGAAGAAGCTAAATAATCCTGTCAGGGATATTCAATAATACAGATACCGGCCGCGATGACTGTCGCGGCCGGTATTTTATTATCACCAGTCAATAATTCTATTACATACAGGGTCACGGTTTGCATTTGCCGACAGGCGGTTCGGTAAGAGTGACGCGCACCACTGTCGTTATGGCGAGGCTGCGGGCTATTGCTTCGTCGAAGTGTTGCATATATTTTGGCAGGAAACGCTCGCAAAGGAGACTCAGGGCCTCGCGTTTTTCCCCGGGGTCGTCCACTATGTCGACACGGCCGAGCGCAATGGCCGAATGGAAATATTCGGTAAAGTTATTCTTTTCCTCCTCATAGCGCGGCGTGCAGCGGCTGACAGCGGAGAGGCTAACGACGGGGCTGTGGCGGAAGCAATCGATTTTTTCGCCTTCGGAGGCACAATGGAAATAGAATGTCGTATCATCTTTACGCACGAGCGAGAGCGGCAGGCCGTAAGGTGTGCCGTCGGGGCGTACCATACTAACAGTGACGTAGGGCGCTTTGTCGAATACTTCAAAGGCCCAGTCGGCGTCTTTACACCGGTTGATTTTCCTCATTTGTCGCATAGCGGGGACTGTTTTTATTTTTCAGCGGTGGATGGAATCGAGGTCAAGGCGGTATAGACGGTCGATGATATGCGGGCTATGGCTTTGGCGGCCTCCTGTTCGGAACCGTTGAAGTCTTTTACAAATACCGCAAGAGAGTAATAAGTACCGTCGGGGAGGGTGACAAATGCCACATCATTGTGGGCCGAGAGAATGCCGTCGGCGTTGCGGAAGCCGGAACCGGTCTTATGGGCTACGGTCACCCCATCCTTGCCGGCAAGCGGAGCGACGATGCGGTCGGTGCCTGTGGTACTTTGGCCGAGGGTGGTACAGATGAAATCGCGCGAGGCAGTATCAATTATGCTGTCGGTAAAAAGCCTGTCAATCAGCAATGCGGTCCCGAGAGGTGATGAATGGTTTTCGTAGCAAAGGGCATGATTGTCAAACATTTCGGCCTCGGTGGCAACGATACGGAAACCGGTGCGGGGTATAATCGTAGATATAAAACTGTCGGCAGCGGCGACGGGTTCGACTGTCTCAAACAGATAGTTGCTGGCATTGTTGTCGCTTTGAGTCAGCGTATATCGCAGCATGTCACGCACCGAAATACGTATGGGGTCGGCGGTGTAATCCTTAAGCATCGGCGACCATGTGGCCGGATTGAGCTTACGGCGAGGGATTTCGAGTACGGTATCAAGCGATGTGCCCTGCTCATCAAACAGACGGCACAACGATATTGCCTGATGGAGCTTGAACACGCTCATGAGGGGATATTTGTCCTCGTCGGCCACAACGACGGTATCGCCGGGCGATGTCAGCAACGCTATGCCGATTTCCCCGGGATACTCTCCGGCGATATGTGACAGTGAATCGCGAAGTTGGTCAATCATTGTCTCACGCGGTGACGGTGAGGCTTCGGCGCGGTTAGCCTTCGAGCCTGAGCAGCTGCCCAGCAGCGAGGCTGCCATGAGTGGCAGTACACCAAACAGGCTTATAATTTTTTTCATATTTCAGCTATTTTTTATAATTAGCAAAATTATGACATTTTCATAAAAAAACCAATCATGCAATAGAGTTGTTAATAATAAAAATTTATGACATGATGAAACACGAAGTAGCAATCAAACGTGCGTATGAGCCGGCATCGGCCGATGACGGATTCAGGGTATATATCGACAGACTGTGGCCCAGGGGACTGTCGCACGAGACATTCCATTACAACCTGTGGGACAAGGATATTGCACCGTCGACTGAACTCAGGGAATGGTTTCACACCGACCCCGATAACCTTTGGGACGAGTTTGTGAAACGCTACAAGGCCGAACTGCGCGGCAATCCGGCATATAGCTCGCTGCTGAAAGCGATAGAGGATAAGCCGAAGGTGACGCTGCTGTATTCGTCGCACGACCGTCAGTGCAACAATGCTGTCGTGCTTGAACAGATGCTTGCCGAAGCAGGATGGAGTCCGGTCGCAGCCGAACAATAGCCGCCGGCCGCTGTTCTATTTATTGGAGCAAACCTCCATTATATTGGAACAAATCTCTATTAATAACATTAATAAGATTAATAACACTTAAAAATCAGAATGATATGTTGAAGACTGAATACAAATTCGGAGAAGTCCACGCGCTCGCACCTCAGGTCGAAGCCGGAGAGGAGAAAGTTCATTTTCAGAGTATATTTGAAAACGATAACGGTGGCGTATCACTTTTAGCATTCAAAAAAGATCAGGAGCTCGCCAAACATCTTGCACCCGCCGACGTGATGGTATATGTGCTCGAGGGTGAAATCGAGTTCACGATGATTGACCGACAGCATGTGCTGAAAGCGGGCGAATTCATGCTGATGGGTGAAGGAGTGCCCCACTGCGTCAAGGCCAACGCCGACTCCAAGATGATGCTTGTCAAAGTCAAATCGTCAAAATAAGGAATTGTTATGGATAGCCGACCCGATATGTTTTGCTACCAGTGCCAGGAGACGGCGCGTGGTAAAGGATGCGAAAAGATAGGCGTATGCGGTAAACATGCCGACACATCGGCAAGAATGGACCTGCTGCTTTATGCCGTACGCGGCATCTCGGCGATAAACCGTGCGTTGCGCGAAAAGGGCATGGCATCGCGCGAAGCGAGTCATGAAGTCATTGACTCGCTGTTCACCACCATCACCAACGCCAATTTTGACAATGACTCGCTCGACGGATATATCAGGCATGCGTTTGAAGTCAAGAATCGACTTCTTGCGACGGCGAAAGCCAACGGCATCGCCTTGCCCGATCTCGCCCCGATAGAATTCCGCGCCACACCCGACGAAGCCGAAAAATATGAGCCGGTGACCGGAGTGCTCGCCGAGACCGACGATGACATACGCGGACTGAAGCAACTGGCCATATACGGCTGCAAAGGTATGGCCGCCTATGCCCGGCATGCCGCCAATCTCGGCTACGAGGACGATGATGTCTATGCCGTAATCGAGCATGCGATGGCCGAGACGGCACGCCATGATCTGGGAGCCGACGAACTCACACAGCTCGTGCTTTACGTGGGACACGGCGGCGTAAGCGCTATGGCGCTTCTCGACAAAGCCAATACCGGAAGCTACGGCAACCCGGAAATCACCAAAGTGGACATAGGCGTGCGCAACCGTCCCGGTATCCTCATCAGCGGCCACGACCTCAAAGACCTCGAAGAATTGCTCGAACAGAGCAAGGACAAGGGTGTCGACATCTACACCCACTCTGAAATGCTCCCGGGACAATATTATCCCGCGTTCAAGAAATATCCACACTTCGCCGGCAACTACGGCAACGCCTGGTGGAAGCAAACCGACGAGTTTGAGAAGTTCAACGGTGTGTTCCTGTTCACTTCGAACTGTATCGTGCCTCCGCGCAAAAACTGTACGTATCTCGACCGTGTGTATACGACGGGCGTAGTCGGCATGCCGGGCACGCATCATATCGATGTCGGCGCCGACGGAAAGAAAGATTTCTCCTCTCTTATCGCACGGGCTCAGCAATGTCAGCCCCCGGTGGAGATAGAGCACGGAGAAATTACCGGCGGATTCGCCCATCATCAGGTAATCGAACTTGCCCCGAAAATCATCGACCTGATTAAACGCGGCAAAATACGCAAATTCGTTGTCATGGCCGGATGCGACGGCCGTTTCCCGTCGCGTGAGTATTACACGAAGTTTGCCGAGGCTCTTCCTCAGGACTGCGTGATACTTACGGCCGGATGCGCCAAATACCGCTATAACAAGCTGCCGCTTGGCGATATCGAAGGTGTGCCGCGCGTACTCGATGCCGGACAGTGCAACGATTCATATTCGCTTGTTAGGATAGCCCTCGCGCTGAAAGACGCTTTCGGGCTGGAGAGCATCAACGACCTGCCCATTGTCTACAACATAGCATGGTACGAGCAGAAAGCCGTCATAGTGCTGCTGGCTCTTCTGGCACTCGGAGTCCGGAATATACACACGGGGCCGACACTCCCGGCATTCTTTACGCCGAATATCCTCAAGGTGCTTCAGGATAAATTCAATATCGGCACTATCTCGACTGTTGAAAATGACATATCCATTCTTATAAATAACTAAATATTTTGAACTATGGACCGGAAATATGTATGCGAAGTATGCGGGTGGGAATATGACCCCGCAAAAGGTGACCCTGAAAACGGTATCGAACCCGGCACATCGTTTGCCGACCTTCCCGACGACTGGGTATGCCCCCTGTGCGGAGTAGGCAAAGACCAGTTTGTGCCTGTGGAATAAGGTACAGCCTCTCCACAAGCGAATGTGCAATTAAGTTGAATGGAGCGGGGGCGTCTCGCCCCCGTGGTATTATTCTAAACAGCAGAAAGTTACCACGGGGGCGGCACGCCCCCGCTCCATTCAGTTCAATCAGGCGCTGTCCCCGCGGTCAATTAGCGCCGTAGTTTTTATAAAAGTATCATATTGTCTTGCCGAGCTCGTATGCTTCGTTGAGATATGCCGAGCCGTCGACCGCGCCTTTGCGGCCGAGTCCGAGGGCCTTCACGCTTCCGCGTTCGGTAGGTTGCGGCAGACATACCACAAAACCGCGGAATGCGAAAATGGCTGCCTCGGCGGTAGCGGGGTCACTGTCGGCGCAGGCGGTTATGTAGTAGAACTCCTTGCCTTTCATACCGGCGTTGCGGTAACAGCGGTCCATAAGGGTCTTGAGCTGGCCGTCGATGTTCATATAGTAGACCGGACTCGACAGGACTATAATATCGGCATCGACCATTTTCTGAATAATCAGGGGAGCCTGGTCGCCGGGAGTCACTACGGTATCGGGTGCCGTGGTATGCTCCTCGTGGAAGAAGTCTATCTTGTAGTCGTCAAGGAATATTTTCTCCACGTCACCTCCGGCTTCACGCGCTCCGCGTACGAACTCGTCGCAAAGCAGATCGGTGTTACCGCCGCGACGGGGGCTTGCCGAGAGCACGAGCACTTTTTTATCGGTCTTGCCGAGTGTAGATGTGGCGGAGAAAGGAATGTCGTAGACCGGCAGACCGTTGGGGTCGGAAGTCTCCGCAGGCTGTTGTGCGTTGTCCTCAGTCTTCTTGTCGGATGAACATGCGGCGGCGCACATCATAATCGCGCCGGAAAGTAGTGCTGTTGCAATATGTTTCATAACAATCATTTTATTTGATATTTTTCAATTTATGATGCTTTCATTCGATATTCATTGGGGGTCATCCCGGTCACTTTCTTGAACACGCGGGTGAGATGGTGGGGATATTTGAAACCGAGCTCGTAGGCAATCTCGCTGACGTTCATCTCATTCTCGGCAATGAGTTCCTTGGCGCGCCCGATGACATAGAGCTGTATATATTCCTGCGCGGTCTTTCCAAGTTCTTTCTTGACGAGGTCACCGAAATAGTTGGGCGAGAGACATGCTTCGCCGGCGCACATCTGCACGGTGGGAAGCCCATGTTCGCGAGCTTTTCCGGAATCGAACCATTCGCGCACGATATTCTCGAAACGGCTCAGGATACCGCGGTTGGACACTTCGCGCGTGATGAACTGGCGGTCGTAGAAGCGCGTGCAGTAGTTGAGCATTGTCTCGATTGTAGATGTCACAATCTGCTTGGTATGCTTGTCGATGGCATGTTCAAGCTCGGCTGCAATCTCATGGAAACAGTTGAGTATAACCTGTTTCTCCCGTTCCGACATGTGGAGGGCCTCATTGGAGTCGTAGGAAAAGAAAGTGTAATCCTTCATGCGTCGTGCAAGAGATGTGCCGTAAAGCAAATCGGGATGGAACATCAGTGCGAGTCCTTTCGGATTAAGTGTCTCGCCTCCGTCATTCACGCCTGCCACCTGGCCGGGCGAAATGAAGAGCAGCGTACCCTCCTGATAGTCGTATTCGCGGCGTCCGTATTGCAATGTACCGCATTTCAGCGCCTTATAATATATGCAATAGAAACCGTATTCCCTACGGCAATGCCTGATGCTTTTCAGTTTCGACAAGTCGGTAACCGATACCAGGGGGTGGAGCGTTTCTAACCCGAGCATCCGGTTATATTGCTCTATAGTATCAAGTCTGATTATATCGTCTGCCATGTATATATAATTTTTTATTGTACAAAAATATAATATCGGCAGCTTAAAAGCAATACCCCGGCACACATATCGGTAAGATTGGTTAGTTATTCGGTAAGATATGTTATATGTTGAATTGCAGATATATATGCTAAGTAAAATCGGTTATTCATTCGGTAATATGTATATTACCGTTTTTTTACACACCCTGATATATTTGCATAACGGAATCAAATAAAAACGACTTCTTCCGGAGACGGGATTCAGGCACACAGTTGATTTTGTATAGTATGTAAAATAGTAGCCGGATGGTCAATTGGTTTCGATGCGGTATTGCTTGGGGCCTACGCCTACCTGTTGCTTGAAGTATTTTCCGAATGCTGACTGTGTGGGGAAATTCAGACTGTTGGATATTTCCTGCACGGTCATCATCGTATAGCGCAACATCATTTTGGCTTCGAGAATCACGTAATCGTTTATCCACTCGAGGGCACACTTCCCGCTATAAGCCTTTATCGTGCCTGAAATGTATTTTGGAGTCAGGCACATTTTGTCGGCATAGAACTGTATGCTGCGCTCCCTGTCGTGATAGACATGGAGCAGCGTCATGAATTTATCGAATATCTGCTGGGCACGTGAGGTGTCCATACCGTCGCTTCCGTGACGCACCGTCTGATAGCGGCCTACCATCGAGAGGATGGTATACGAAAGTGCATGTGCAAGCCCCTTGATGACGTCGGAGTTACCCTCCTCGATATTTTTTCTGAACAAGGTGTAATACGGTTTCAGGGCAAGAAGTTCCTCATACGGCACTCCTATCGGACCGTTGCCACGCAGCCCGATATAGCTCTGCGCGCGCAGGCGGAAGTCAATCTGCAACTGCTGCATATAATCCTCCGACAGCATTATGACATAACCGGTGATATTGTCGGTGCGATGTATCTGTATGATGTCGCCGGGGAAATTAATGAGGAGATGATTCTCGGTCACATTGAAACGTTTGAGATTGATACTGCAATCCATCTCGCCGTGCAGGCATACGAAAACGGTAGTCGCTTTCAGACGAGCCGGATGCGAGAAAAGACGCACATCCTCGAGGTTGCGTATCATGACTATATCCCTGTTATAACCTACAAGTTCGGGGATATCCTGTTCGAGAAGATCTCCGATCGAAATTTCAGTCAAAGCCTTGTTCATAATTATCAAGTCAAATGGTTAACTGCGCAAATATAACAATATATTGCCGACATATGGCGCATTGAGCCGCAAAAAGCGAAATATACTCCAATACAGTCGCAAAATCAGACTTTTCTGACATCTGTATAGTCGCGAACTTTGCATCCGAAACAAGCAATGACAAACAGTTATGACCAAAAAGATGAACAGACAGAAACTGATACCGGCACTGCTGCTGTTGCTGTCGGGCATACCGGCAATGGCAGCGTCGCCACGTGTCCTGACCCCTGATTCGTGCCGCATTCTGGCGGTGGAAAACAACAAAGGGCTGCGCATGGCCGGAATGGAAAAGCAGGCGGCCCACTACAACCGCAAGTCGGCTTTCACAAATTATCTGCCGAAAATATCGGCGACGGGCATATATATGCACACCGGCAAGGAACTCTCGCTACTGAGTGACGAACAGAAATCGACCCTGTCGGGCATAGGGGACGCGCTCTCGATGCCGGCTCTCAATACAGTGGGACAAGGCCTCGTGGACGCATTGCGCACCGACACGCGCAATATGACCGGAGTAGCCGTAATGCTCACGCAGCCGATATATATGGGAGGAAAAATCAGGGCTTACAACAATATCACGCGCTATGCCGAAAAAATAGCCTCCGACAAATATAACGCCGAGTACCAGGAGCTCATAGTCGATGTTGACGAGACATACTGGAATATCGTGGCGCTGTCGGCCCGCAAGCGTCTCGCCGAAAGCTATCTTGAGCTTGTCAAGACCCTCGACCATGATGTTGAGCAACTGATAGAGGCAGGCTTCGCCACCAAAGCCGACGGACTGAGCGTAAAGGTGAAAGTAAATGAAGCCGACGTGGCAATCATACAGGTAGACAACGGTATAGAAATATTGAAAATGCGCCTGTGCCAGTTGTGCGGCCTCCCGCTTGAAAGCGAGATAGAACTCGTCGACGAGAATTATGACAGCACTGCCGGCGGCGAGCCGGTGCCCGTCGACATGTCTGACGCGTGGATACATCGTCCGGAACTGTCGGCTCTTGAGACATCGGTAAGGATATATGACGAAAAAGTGAAGATAGCCCGCGCCGAATTTCTGCCGAGCGTGGCGCTTACGGGCGGTTATTTTGCCAGCGACCCGTCGGTATTCAACAGTTTTGAGAAAAAGTTCAAGGGCACATGGAATATCGGCGTGGCAGTGAATATCCCGATTGTGACCTGGGGAGACCGCGGCTACAAGGTGAAGGCCGCCCGCGCCGAAGCCATCGCGGCAAAATTCAAGGTGGAGGAAACGCGTGAAATGATTGAGCTTCAGGTGAACCAGTGCCGCCGGCGGGTGACCGAAGCACGCGAGAAACATGCCGCCGCGCTAAGCAGTCAGGCTGCCGCCGACGAAAACCTGCGTTATGCCACACTCGGACTGAAAGAGGGGGTGATACCGGTGAGCAATGTCATCGAGGCGCAGACAGCATGGCTGTCGGCCAAAACCACTCTGATAACTTCCGACATAGACCTGCGTCTGGCCTACATATATCTTAACAAATCATTAGGAACCATCAAATAAGAGAACAATGAAAAAGAAAAATCGCAACGTCATAATAGTCTGCACTTCAATTATTTTAGCCGTAATAGCCGTAGTTGTCATAGCCGGACTCTGCATACCCGAGCCGGAAGAGGTGATACAGGGACAGGCCGAGACCACCGACTACCGCATATCGAGCAAGATACCGGCCCGCGTACTTGAGATAAGGGCATCGGAGGGTGATATGGTGCGCCGCGGCGATACACTCGTGATACTCGAGGCTCCCGACATACAGGCCAAACTCGCACAGGCCGAGGCAGCCTACAAGGCTGCGCAGGCCATAGAGCAGAAAGCACGTACCGGCGCACGCCAGGAACAGATACAGTCGGCCTACGAACTGTGGCAGAAAGCCATCGCCGGCCGCGAGGTGGCCAAAAAGACCTACGAGCGGGTGAACCGGCTGTTTGAGAGCGGCGTCATGGCCGAACAGAAACGCGACGAGGCGCTTGCCAACTACCGCGCGATGGAAGCTACCGAAAAGGCCGCCAAATCGCAGTATGACATGGCTGTCAACGGCTCGCGCTCCGAGGACATCAACGCCGCAAGCGCGCAGGTGTCGCGTGCCGAAGGAGCCATAGAAGAGGTGTCGTCATACGTCACCGAAACAGTGCTTCTGGCATCGGCCGACGGTGTCGTGACTGAAATCTTTCCCGAAGAGGGGGAACTCGTAGGGTCGGGAGCCCCGATCATGAACGTAGCTAAAACCGGCGAAGTCAAATTCATATTCAACGTGCGCGAGGATATGCTTCCGGGGCTCTCGGCCGGACAGGAGGTGACCGTCTATGTCCCGGCCTACGACAAGGATGTAAAAGCAAAAGTGACACGGATAAAGGAAGTGGGCAGCTTCGCCACATGGAAAGCGACCAAAGCTCTCGACAAATACGACCTCAAGACATTTGAACTGCAGGCCATGCCGCTGCAGGCTTCGGAACTGCCGGAGATACGCGGAGGCATGTCGGCGATAATAAAGAGATAGACATGACAGTATTCCAACGCATAAAAGCCATATCACGGCGGGAACTGAAAGCGTACTCGCGTCGTCCGCTGTTCCTGTTCTGCATGGTGGTGGCTCCGGTGCTTTGCGCGGTGTTTTTCGTGACGCTCATGGACAAAGGGCTGCCGACACGGCTCCCCGCGGGAATAGTCGACGAAGACAACACCAATATATCCCATACCATAGTCAGGACTATAGACGCAATGGAAGAGACGGATTTCACAAAAGCCTATCCGTCGTTTACCGAAGCCCGACAGGCCATGCAGCGCGGCGAGATATATTCCTTCTTCTATATACCGAAGGGAACTACCGAGAAAGCCCTCGCCAACCGCCAGCCGAAAATATCGTTCTATACCAACGAGGCATATTTCGTGCCCGGCTCGCTGCTGATGAAGGACTTCCGCACGGCCGCCGAGCTGTCGGGACTCGCGCTGACCCGCGAGACACTGTATGCCAAGGGCGCCACCGAGGATAAGGCGATGGGTATCATACAGCCCATCACGATAGAGACACATCCGGTCAACAATCCTACCCTCGACTATGCGGTCTACCTCAACAACCTGCTGGTGCCCGGCATCCTCATTCTCCTCATAATGCTCTCCACATCCTACACGATAGGCATGGAATGGAAATTCGGCTCGCAGAAGAAACTTTATGACATGGCAGGCAACTCGTCGTCGATAGCCCTCGTCGGGAAACTGCTGCCGCAGACGGTGCTGTTCACGCTGATGTTCGTGTTCTACGACGTGTATTTCTACAAAATTTCGGGTTATCCGTGCAATGTCGGCATATGGCACATGATGCTACTGGGTTTCGTGACAGTGCTTGCGTCGCAGGCATTTGGAGTGTTTTTCTTCGGGGTGTTCCTCGGCCAGATGCGCACGGCCATGTGCCTGTGCTCGCTGTGGGGCATACTGTCATTCTCCCTCGCCGGATTCACATATCCGGTGACGGCGATGGACCCGGTGCTGCAGCATCTGTCATGGCTGTTCCCGCTGCGCCACTACTACCTGATATATGTCAACCAGGCACTCAACGGCGACCCGGTGATATACGTATGGACATCGGTGCTGGCGCTGCTGTGTTTCCTGCTGCTCCCCGTCATAGTGCTGCCACGCTACCGCAAGGCATTCCTGAAATATAAATATCAAGCGTAAGACGTAAGCAATGAAATCAATATTGAACATATTTCAGATATGGTACCGCGAAATAGGCAATATATTCCGCGACAAAGGTATCATGATATTCATACTGTTTGTGCCGCTTGCCTATCCGCTGCTGTACTCCTATGTCTACACCAACGAAGTGGTGAGGGACGTGCCGGTGGCGGTGGTCGACGAGAGCGATTCGGCTCTCAGCCGTGAACTGCTCCGCAAGATGGACGCATCGCCCGACATGAAAATCGCCGGTTACTGCAACAATATGGAGGAGGCCCGCGAGATGGTGCGCCGCCACGAGGCATACGGCATAATACGTATACCCAAATCGCTCACAACCGACCTGGCACACGGCGACCAGACCACCATCGGCGTGTACTGCGACATGTCGAGCATGCTGTACTACAAGGCTCTGATACTGACGGCCACCAACGTATCGCTTGAAGTGAACAAGGATATCAAGATAAGCCGGTACATCAAGGGCACGACCGAACGTCAGGACGAAATCAACAAGACGCCCATCGACTATGACTATGTGTCGCTCTACAACACGCAAAGCGGCTTCGCCGCGTTCCTGATACCTCCGGTGCTGATGCTCATCATCCAGCAGACGCTCCTGCTCGGCATAGGCATGTCGATGGGTAATTCACGCGAACGGCACAACGGAAGCGTCATCCCGTTTCATCCGTGGCACAAGAATCCGGTACATATCGTGATTGGCAAGGCATTACCGTATTTCATGCTCTATATGGTGCTGGGGGTGTATATGTTTGCCGTGGTGACCGACATGTTCACATTGCCCCAACTGGGACATTACACTACGTTTATCGCATTTATCGTGCCATATCTGCTGGCATGTATCTTCCTGGCCATGATACTGTCGGCGTTCATCTACCGGCGCGAGGATTCCATACTCCTGCTTGTATTCCTTTCTGTTCCTCTGTTGTTTCTTTCCGGACTGTCATGGCCGTCGTCAGCGATGCCCGGCTTCTGGAAATACGTGTCGTATCTTTTCCCGTCGACATTCGGTCTCAACGGTTATGTCCGCATCACCGCCACCGGCGCGTCGCTCGGCGATATCCGTACGGAATATATGGCACTATGGATACAGGCCGGAGTATATTTCCTGCTCGCATGCTGGTTCTACCGCCGACAGATACTGGCCATAGCCCGACGTTTCAAAGCATAATCCGCGACAATATACATACTACCGACTGCTTCCGAAAGACGAAATGGATATGACGAAAACAAAAGTGTGTCTCATCACTGTCATACTGCTCGGCCTGATATTGCCTGAAGGCGTACGCGCCGGGCAGTCTGACTCAATACCGCCCCTATCGCCCTATGCACTACCCTACTCCATGACCGGCAACTCCTATGACTGGCACAGGCTATGGATTAACACTGCGACTCTCAGCGGCGCTTTCGCGGGGACGTTGCTCGTGCTGGAATGTCTGCCCGAAGACGCAACGTCATGGAACCGCGCCGAGCTGCGTGACGTGCCGCTGTTCAAGCGCTGGCACAACCATGTAATAAAAAAAGGACCCGAATGGGACCATGACAAGTTTTACTTCAATTATATACTCCATCCTTATGCCGGAGCGGCATACTTCATGTCGGCGCGCTCGTGCGGCTTCAACTTCTGGCGCTCGGCTTTGTATTGCTCGGCCGTATCGACCGTAGGGTGGGAATTCGGCATCGAGGCGTTTATGGAGCGTCCGTCGATACAGGACATTTTCGTGACGCCTATAGCGGGAAGCTGCATCGGGGAAGGATTCTACCGGGTGAAGCGCTGGGTTGTCGATAACGACTACCGTGTGCTCGGTTCGTCGGTACTCGGAGGCATTCTCGCCTTTTTGGTCGACCCTGTCAACGAGTTCACCGGTCTATGGCTCGGTAATCCGGCTCGCGACATAGCGCACCAAAAAGCAAAAAGCCGGCGCCGCACCGACATTTCCATCGTGCCGTCAATCACACATTCCTACAACGGATTTTCACTGGTAGGCTACTTTTAGGAACGAGGGGGGGTGATAAACTGCATAATTCCTGCGGTAGGGACGCATGGTCTGTGCGCCCTATAATACGCTGGTAATCAACACTTGCATTCCGGACGCACAGACCGTGCGTCCCAACATTTGGCGGCAATTCCGTTTCTCAGGATGATTTCTTTTTCGATTTCGGATATGGCAATACATCCCACAGCGTTGCTATGACTTTAAGCACTTTACGTGAATCGGCTAAATCGAGGATATAGGCCTCTTTGGCTCCGGGGTACGGACAGCCGCATTCGGCATCGGCCATCAGCTCCGCGATACACGGAAGTTTCTTCACGTATGCCATATTGTCGCACGCCGTGATGACACATTTTTCATTGACATATATGACATAGTCGCCCATCATCTTGCGGCTGCGCACTTCGCCGAGCGGTGCGAGGACATCACATACCGATTCTATAAAATCAATCGAACACGCCATATTTATATTGTTTTTTTAATTCAGTTATCCCGTTTTTAACTATTCAGCGATATAAGTTTATTATTATGGGGGCTTCACTTATTTTTTCATGATGTATCGATGTTGTATCGGCTCAAGCAGAAAATCCAGTGCATGATTTATTTGAAAAGTGTTAAATTTGTGGC